>NZ_DCJO01000036.1:0-11779 GCF_002320075.1 Intestinimonas sp. UBA1698
GAAGTCCAGACAACCGTACCGTCTGGTAGCCTAACTTACTCTCGCTGGCACCTGGGGTCCTAACGGACCTCTACTTTGATATACTTTTTTTGAACCATCTGTTTTTGTACCACCGCCATTCATTTTGGGGGTTGACTTCTAATAGTTAATCTTTCTCATTTTTCAGCGAATCCAGTTTGTCGGCCATTTCCACCTGGCGGGTGGGAAACAGATGAGCATAGCGGTAGGTGATGTCGATACTTTCATGCCCCACGCGCTCCGCGATGGCCAGGGCGGTAAAGCCCATGTCGATCAACAAACTGATGTGGCTATGTCTCAAATCGTGTATGCGAATCCTTTTCACCCCCGTTTGCTTGCAGCCGCGGTCCATTTCCCGGTGGAGATAGCTCTTGCTGATGGGGAACATCCGGCTGTCCGGCTCCACGCCATAGAGCTGCTTGAGATAGTCCTGGAGCTCATCACACAGGAACTGGGGCATCTGGATCACCCGGTTGCTCTTGGGCGTCTTGGGGGTGGTGATGACATCCTGCTTGTTGAGCCGCTGGTACGACTTGTTGATGGAGAGGGTGCGTTTCTCAAAGTCGAAGTCCGCCGGGGTCAGGGCCAGCAGCTCGCCCTCCCGGACACCGCACCAGTAAAGCACCTCAAAAGCGTAGAAGGACAGCGGCTTATCCATCATCGCCTCGGAGAACCTGGTGTACTCCTCCCGGGTCCAGAACAGCATCTCCTTCCGTTCCTCCGCCCCCATGTTTCCCGCCTGTCGGGCCGGGTTGAGGTTCAGACCGTAAAACCGGGCAGCGTGGTTAAAAATGGCGCTGAGTTGATTGTGAACTGTTTTCAGGTAGGTTTTGGACAGGGGCTTGCCGTGACAGTCCCGCATTTCCCGGATCTCGTTCTGCCAGCGCATGATGTCCTTGGATGTGATCTCCGACAGCTTCCGCTTGGCAAAATAGGGCAGGATCTTCTTCTGGATAATGCTCTCCTTGGTGCGCCAGGTGTTGAGTTTCAATTTGGGCTTGATGTCCTTCTCATAGAGGGCAACAAAGCTCTCAAAGGTCATGTTCACATCGGCCTGCTTCTCCATCAGGAACTCCCGTTCCCATTCCAGTGCCTCCCGCTTGGTGGCAAAGCCACGCTTGAGCTTCTGCTGGCGCTCACCCTTCCAGTCGGTGTAGCGGAACTGCACATACCAGGTGCCGTTGTCTTTGTTCTTGAACGCTGCCATGATTACTCCCCCTTTCTTACTGTCTCAGTTCTCGTGCCATAGAACTTCTCATGGAAGAATTTGCGGTCGATCCGGCCCGAAATCGTGATGCAGCCGGTTTTCGCCAGTTCCTCATTCATCTGCCGGATGAGCTTGTAGGCATAGGGCACGGATACGCCCAGCTCCTCGGCCACTTCATTGACGCGCATAAAAATCTGATTTGCCATGGTAAATTCCTTCCTTTCTTTGTTGTTGGTGACTGCGGCCTGCAAGTGTTGTGTTTCATAAATGCCTCCTTACTTATGTCCGCCACTTTTTCTCGGTTTCGCAACCAAAAATCTGACGGGCCATTTAATTCGCTATGTTATCTAAGCTTATTAGCTTAGTATCCTTATAATACTATACATATAAGCTTAGTTCAAGCCTTTCAGAAGAAATATTGTTAAATAAATTTGCTTAGATTATCTTGACAAAACTAAGCAAATATGCTACGTTTCAGATGAGAACAACTATAGATGGGAGCTGGATGTATGGCGATTGGCGAACGGATTCACTTTTTCCGTCTCCTGCGGGGGATGACACAAAAATATCTCGGCATGGCGCTGGGCTTCCCGGAGAAGTCTGCCGATGTGCGCCTGGCACAGTATGAAACAGGGTCAAGAACTCCTAAGACAGACCTTACTGCTGCCCTGGCGCAGGTACTGGATGTCTCGCCCCATGCACTCTCCGTCCCGGATATAGACTCCTATGTGGGGCTCATGCACACCCTGTTTACCCTGGAGGACAACTACGGTTTGAAGATCACGGAGCAAGATGGTGAGCTTGCCTTGCAGGTAGATTTCCGTAAAAACAAAGATGCTGCCCGGCTGCACGAGATGCTCTGGGCCTGGCGGGAACAGGCCGCCAAGCTGGAGACCGGAGAGATTTCCCAGGAGGACTATGACCGCTGGCGTTACCACTACCCGGAGTACGACAGCAGCCAGATCCGCGCCAAGGTGCCGCCGGAGGGCCTGATCTGACCCTCTCACTTGTAGGCCACGGCAGAGGCCGTTTGTTGCGCAAAATCAGAAAATTCAGATAAATGAGGGCAAAATAAAAAAGGTCTAACTGATCAGCAAAAATCAGTTAGACCTTTTACTTGTGAATAAAAAGATGAGGATTTTCAGGCTACTCGCAAGCCACCCGATTTTTTGTTTCAAACGCAATAAATCGGGATTTAACGAGTGCTATCAATCTGCTATCAAATGGGGATTTGAAAAATCAAAAAGTCAGTATTTTCAAGGGTTTGCGGGCCCTCATATCCACTTTTTGCTTATTCCCATTCAATGGTGCCGGTGGGCTTGGGTGTCAGGTCAAACAAGACCCGGTTGACGCCCTTAACCTCCTTCGTGATGCGCTTGGTGATGTGCTGGAGCAGGTCAAAGGGGACGTTCTCCACCGTGGCGGTCATGGCGTCCACGGTGTTGACGGCACGGAGGATAACGCACCACTCGTCGGCGCGCTTGTTGTCGCGGACGCCCACAGACTTGATGTCGGGGATGGCGGTAAAGTACTGCCACACCTTGCCCTCCAGACCGTTCTTGGCAAACTCCTCCCGAAGAATGGCGTCGGACTCCCGGACGGCTTTCAGACGGTCACGGGTGATGGCGCCCAAGCAGCGGACACCCAGTCCGGGGCCAGGGAACGGCTGGCGGTAGACCATGGAATCAGGCAGCCCCAGTGCCTTGCCGCAGGCGCGGACCTCATCCTTGAAGAGCATCTTCAGCGGCTCTACCAGCGCAAAGCCAAGGTCCTCGGGCAGCCCCCCCACGTTGTGGTGGGATTTGACCGCCTTGACCGTCTTGGTACCTGACTCGATGATGTCGGGATAAATGGTCCCCTGGGCCAGGAACTCGATGCCCGAGAGCTTGCGTGCCTCTTCCTCAAAAACCCGGATAAACTCCGCGCCGATGACCTTTCGCTTGGTCTCCGGATCAGCCACACCCGCCAGCTTGTCCAGAAAGCGGTCCACGGCGTCCACATAGATGAGGTTGGCGTCCATCTCGTCCCGGAACACCCGCACCACCTGCTCCGGCTCCCCTTTGCGCAGAAGGCCATGGTTCACATGGACGCAGGTGAGCTGCTTGCCGATGGCCTTGATGAGCAGGGCCGCCACCACCGACGAGTCCACTCCGCCGGACAGCGCTAACAGCACCTTCCGTTCCCCCACTTGCCGGCGGATCAGCTCTACCTGATCGGCGATAAAATTCTCCATATTCCAGTTGGGCTGGGCGCCGCAGAGTCCAAAGACAAAATTAGACAGCGCCTCTCTGCGCATCTCCCCGTCGTCCGGCCAGGGGGCGTCCCCCTTGTGGTCGGCCAGAAGGACCGGCACCTCATAATTATAGATCTCCTTGGCCGCGTCGATCTCCACTCCGTTCACGATCCGGTTGGCCCCGCCGTTCAGGATGATGCCTTTTACATTGGGAAGCGCCTTGAGCTCCTCCAGCGTGATGTCGTGGGGATGGATCTCACTGTAGACCCCCAGCGCGCGGATCTCGCGGGCCAGACGCGGATTCTCCTCACTGCCCAGGTCCAAAATAACGATCATGTCCTGCCTCATTGCAGTACCTCCTATATCTTCCGTATGGGTGTTTTTAATCCTACCATATCTGCGTGCCGAAATCCAGACTCAATTCCGCTCCATCTGCTCCATCTGCCAACCGCAGCTCCACCCAAGCGGTGCTCATGTTGAACTCATAGGACAGGATTTTCATCGTCATTGCTCCCTGGTTTTTCGGCGCACTCGTTCGTCAGACCGCTTGCCGCCCTCTGGAAAGATGTGCGGTTCCATCGGGATTACGCCTTTTTCGCTATGATCCAAAGCCCTGCGGAATATGTGGATCAGCTCCAGGGCGCTGCGGAAGGCCGTGGCGCTATCCCTGTCTCCCGCTCGGATTAGTATGCCTTGCATGGAAGCATTCTGTCTGGAATACACCCGCAGATAAAAACTCGCCAGTTTTCCTCGCCTTGGCCGCAGAGCATGGAAATCCCAGGCAGCGACTGGAGCAGAGCCGCGGGACACCTCCGGAAGGGGCCCCTTTTTGCGCTTTCGGGCCCTCCGGCCGCTCAAGGTACGTGTGATATTCCACGGCTCGGCCAGTCTGCTCTCATTCAGCACTTCCTCCATCGAGAACAATAATTGATCCAGGCTGTGGAAGGGACGTGGCGCAGGCAGGCAGAAACTGTGCAGCCACCCTTCCGCCAAGCCGTTTTCAAAGCTGTCCACACAGACGACCAGTGTGCGGCAATACTCGGGCCATTGGCCACCGTCACGGGATATTTCGTCCTCTGCAATATAGCGGGGTTCCAAACGATCGGCCACCAAAATACACTCTTCTTTCATCTGCAACCCACCTTTTTCAGGGCCGGCTGTTTTACAGGGCCCACTGACAAACATCCCATGTTCAAATGAGTCCCTTGCCATTCTTTCTCCAAGCCCTCCAAAGGATTGGAGGGCTTGGAGAAAGGGGGGCCGGGAGGCCCCCCTCCCGCGATAGGCGGGAAACGGGATCGGGGGATTATTTCACGACGTTTTCACAAAAGCGCATGAGGATGGCCGCAACTTGGGCCCGTGTTGCCCCAGCCTTGGGAGAAATCGTGGTAGTGCTGGTGCCTCTGACAAGGCCCGCGGCGTTGGCCCACCGGATGGCCTCCTGTGCATAGCCGCTGACCGTCCCAGCGTCGGAGAAACCAGACAGGTCAGCCTTTGCGCTCATGTCATAGCCCTGGAATCCGGCATAGCGATACAGAATGGCCGCCATCTGCTCTCGGGTAATGGTGTCGTCCGGGCCGAAGTTCCCGTCGTCATAACCATTCACAATCCCGTTTTCAGACGCCCAGGCAACAGCCTCGGAATAATACTGACCGGCAGGCACATCCAGGAAATCTGCGCTCTCCCGGCTCGCAGGCGACCCCGCGAGCCGATGGAGAATGGTCACGATCATACCCCGGGTCGTGGTCGCATCGGGACTGAACGTGGTGCTGCTGGTACCGTTCATCATGCCCTCGCCATATACGAACATCACGGCGTCATAGAACCAGTCGCCCGTCTGCACGTCCAGGAAGGGCAGCGTGGTCAAGGCGGGCTCTTCCACAAAGCTCACTGTGATCTCCACTTTGGAGGCGGGCATGGTAAAGGTGTACTGGGTATCGCTTTTCTTGGTCAGCTTCACGGCGTCGCCGCTTTGGTCGGTGACGGTAAGGTCATCCAACTCATAGCCGGAATCCGGCTTGACAGTAATCGTTACCGCGGTGCCCTTGGATGCATTTTTGTGGCTGACGGAAACGGAGCCATGCTTCACACCGGAAGGCGTGGAGACGGCATAAGTAGTAGTGGAAGAACCACCACCGCCGGAGGGAGCGCTGTAAACGCAGGTGTAGATGCCGTTCTCCTCCTGGACCGTCGTGCGGGCGCTGGCGCCCTTCACAGTGCCGCTAAAGATTTTCCCAGCCTTGTCAAGGGTAAAGGTCACCGTGCGGCCGACCGTCACGGCCTCGCTGTTGTCCTTCACCAGGGTAATCGTCTCGCCGTTCTGCACGGCGTCCACAGCGGCCTGGAGCGTGGTATAGCCAATCTCGCCGATCTTGGCGGCGGGGGCCTGTGTGGTCACCACAAAGGTGCTGAAACCGTTGGGATTGGTGAAGGTAATTGTGCTGTCATTGTTCCTCGTGGCGCTGTACACATAGGTCCTCGTGCTGCTCTTGATGTGCCGGACATAGAACTGCGCATCGCCATCAGCAAAGCTGGATGCAAGGGGGACCGTGATCTGGATCGGGGTCGTGACATTCAGGGTCTGCGCTTCCTTGAGGACCACGGCGTTTTGGCCCTCACCGCTCTCCGTTTTGATATGGTCGGGATCGGTGGTGGCGACAACATGGTACTTCGCCGCGATCTCCAACGTCATAGTCTTGGAGCCGTCCTCAGCCGTCTCAATTTTCTCAACGGCAACGTCCAGATAGGGCTGGACCACAACCGTAATGGTGGCACTGTCATCTGCAAGGTCGCCAAGTGCGGTCTTTGCCGCGTCCTCAGTGCCGACAATCGAGGAATCGTTGGCGAGGGCACTTGCGGCTGCGGCCAGAGTATTTGTGGTCGCTTCACTCTTCGCGGCAGTCGCCACCTGATCGGTAGTGATGCCTGTGCCATCGGGGACACTCACATTTGGTTCGCCGGCGGAGACAGCGGTTTCCACATCGACCTCGGATACGCCAATCGTGTAATAGCCGGCCTTATCACTGACGACGGCGTCCTTGCCCTCTGCGATATAGCTCTTGTCGGGCTTGTGGGAGAAGTAACCGTCGGTGATGAGAATGGTACCGCCCGGATATTTCTCGCTGTTCACAACCGCACCATAGGGCTCAACGCCTGTAAAGGTACCGCCTTTGATGGTCAGTTGACCCTTGCCGGCGGATTCCAACACGCCGTTCCATACAGCCTCCTCGGCTGTGCTGGTAAACGTACCGTCATTGATCTCGGCCACATTCCAGTTCATAATATTGGCCTGGGCGCCGGTTTGAAAGGTGCCGCCGGTGACCGTCAGCGTGCTGTAGTCGTCGTTCTTGACATTGTTCAGGCCGCCGGTGAAGGAACCGCCCTCAATGGTCAACACGCCGGCAGTCACGCCCTCTCCAGCCTGCGTGCCGAGATTGCGGATCATGCTGGAGAATTTGCCGCTGTTCTCTACGGTGACCCCTTTGTTGATGGTCATGACGCCCTGGTTATCAATGGTGTACCAGGAGTTCCCGCCGCTGGTCGCAGCATCCACGCCCGTCTCAGCGCTTCTTTTGAAAATGCCGCCGTTAAGTACCGCAGTGCCGTAGTTCACCAGAGCGCCCTTGCCGTGGCTCACATTGTCCACGGTGCCCTCGCCGGTAATGGTCAGGGTGCCATTGTTGATAATGGTATGTTTGCCGTCTTCATTGGTGAGAGTCTTGCCGTTCAGGTCCAGCGCCACAGTGGCGTCGGCAGGAATGGTCGTAGATTGTGTTGCGCTCTCTCCCAGCTCCACCGCTACATCAGCGCCAGCAGCCAGATAATTCAGTGCGCTTACATCGGAGAAGGTACCACTCTGGACGGAAATACGTGCATTGTTTTCCCCACCATTGGGGTTGGTCCGTTCAATCTTACCGAGAATCTCACTTTCCCCTTTGACTGTGACCGACACGCCGGTATAGTTGGCATAGTCGCAGGAATCAAAAGCAAAACCATTCTTAGGAGCAATGATTTCACAGTTCTGAATCGTCACATTGCCGCAGTTATTGGAAAGGGTATATTGTCCGCGTCCGATATTGGTACCGTCCAACGTCATATTGTCCAGTGTCAAATCGCAGTAATTTTGGACGAGCATCCGCACACCGGAATCGGCTGTCGAAGAAATCGTGCCGTTTTTCAAGGTTACCTTCGCATTTTCATTTCCAGTCCCTTTCCACTCCAGGTGGAAGGCTTGGCTCTGGGTGCCCATGGAACCTACCGCCGGGCCGGTGCAGGTGTATGTATGGTTGTCAAAATTGATGGTAAAGTCCTTCACCGCAGTTTTGGCGCCGTTCGCTGTATTTAGAAAAGTGCCAATACCACTGCCGCTGGCATTCGTCAGCAAAATAATCGTTCCGCCGTCTTCAACCGCTGCCACAGCGGCGGCCAGGGTGGCGTAACCGCGCTCAACACCATCGGTGGTGATGGAGGCTGTTGCAAACCGCTCGCCAACGCCTTCGGTGCCGGTCGTCGTTGCAGGGGTAATGTTGTAGGTGATCTTGTTTCGGATCGCTGCCGGATCGTATGCGGCATTGCAGCCGTCATCAAGGCCGTAGACCCATGCGGTGTTGGAGAAGGTGCAATCCGTGATGTTCACAACATTCTGACTTACATTCGTGTCGGAGATAACATTGCTGTAAACAGCGTCCCACATGTTTGTGAAGGTACAGCCGGTAAAGTTAAGGATCACGCCGCTGGCGTCAAAGCCTGTGATCACGGCGTAGCCGTTCTTTTCGCCTGCGGTGTTCTCAAAGTTGACATTCTCAAAGGTCAGATTAACATCGGTCACGCCCTCCAAGTTGTTCTTGTCAATCTGCTTGAACACGCCGCCGGCGGGGAACTGAATCGTGTGGCCTTCGCCTTTGATAGTGAACGTTGCCTTCTCGGGTACGATAATGGAGCCGGTCAGGGTGATGTCGGCAGTCAGGGTGATGACGTCAGTACCAACTCCATTAGTTCCGGCAGCATTGACGGCATCCGCGAGGGTCGAATAGCCGGTCTCACCGATCTTAACGGGCTGTTCCCCCACACTCTCCACCGCCGTGATATCAACCGGGTCAATCACATCAATTGTTTCATAATAGGCGTTGCTATCCGCATCGTCCATCGGGGCAGGCACATTATTTGTGTCTGTGTTAATGCCGCTGGTCTCATCATTAGCCGAGGCGGGTTCCCCGTCCACTTCATCACCTGCTTCGCCAGCATCATTGTTCGCAAAGGGAAGAACGCAATCGCCCTCATGACCGGCCTCCCGCGTACATCCCACCGTGGCCGTGCAGGGCTCCGCGGCCAGCGCCACGGTGGGCAGCAGGCCCGCCACCAGGCACACGGCCAACAAACTTGCTATTAGTCGCCGTTTCATGTACAAATTCCTCCTTTTTCTTCTTGCCACCCCTTGGTCCGGGGCGCGGCCAGTGAGCACATCAGCCGTTCTTTTGCAGCCTCCGGGGTCGGTTGGTGCGGTTCACCTGTCAGATATTCCAGGGCGTCGTTCCACTCGAACAGCGTCCCGGACTGCGGACTGACCTTCTCCAGTGCCCGGGCCAGCCGGAGCCGCTGAAGGTCATCGATGTACCGCAGATCAGACAGAAACTCACACCCGGCCTGGACCGCCATTGCATCCAACAGGGACATGTTTGCATCCATACCAACATCACCTCCACATCACAAAATCAACATTTCGCATACAGGTATACACTGCTTTTTTACTTCGGCAAGCCCAAAAACGGAAAAATAAGGAATTCAAGGGTTCATTGCAGCAGCAAAAGGGCGCAAAAAGACCAAGCCGCAAAATCGAGGTTTCAGCGGCTTGAGTTTTTGTGCCCAAAAGTGTCAATCCCCCTTGATAATCATAGGATTGCGTAGTACAATAACCATGCTATATGTAGCTGAAGGGGCCGGAGTGCCGATAGCTTCAAGGCAAAATGTTGATTTTGTCTATGAGACAAGTCCCAGGCGGTCCAGTTGTCTGACCTGCTCGGCTCCAGTGGTCACAAGATAGATGCGGGTAGTCTCGATGCTGGAATGGCCCAGCACGTCGGCTAGACGCGCGATGTCCTTGCAGGCCTGGTAAAATGTCCGGGCAAACAGATGCCTCAAATTGTGGGGATAGACTTTCTCCGAAGCTACACCCGTCGCCTTACAAAGCTGCTTCATCTCCGCCCATATCTGCCGCCGTGAAAGGCTCCTCCCGCTTCTGGTGAGAAAAATCTCGCCGGAGGCGATTTTCTGTTTCCTGGCGTATTTCAAGAGTTTGCGGCACAGCTTATTGGGCAACAGAATCATCCGTATCTTGCCCTTTAAGGCAATCTCCGCCCGGCCACACTGGGCAGCTTCCACCGTGAGATACTTCACCTCGCTCACCCGCACGCCGGTGGCGCAGACGGCCTCCATCAGCAGGGCAAGGCGCTCCTTTCCAGCGGCCCGGGCCGTGTTCACCAGCAGGTCGTATTCACCCCGGGTCAGCTCCCGGGACTGGTCCCGGAACAGCCGGCGCTGAACCTTCAGAAATTTTACCCGGATGCCCCAGCCCAAAAAGCGGAACAGGCCGTTGACGGCGGCCAGCATGGAGTTAACGGTACTGGGCTTGTGGCCGCTGGATAGCAAACGGTCTCTCCACTCCGCCGCTAATTCCCTTGTCACCGGGCGGCCCTCCAGCCACACGGCAAAAGCCCGCGTGTCCCGCAAATATTTCTCGATGGTGCTGGGGGCGTGCTCTTCCGTACGCAGACACACTCCGTAGGCCGTAATCTGGTCTTGCGTCAGTTGGTAGTTGTCCATGGAAAATCCTCCAGTCGCAGTAATGACAGTATTTTACCCGATTGCGGGCTTCATATGGGATGGGTACTCGCACGGACACAAGCCAGAAAATAAATCGCTCCGGCTCACCCGGGAAGCGCATCGACATTGGTGTGCGCATGATGTAATTGCCTTTGGGTAAAGTTGGCGGATCATGTCGGCCTGTGTTAAAATAACACCCAAGCGATGAAGAAAGCGCACGTCTCCATAAAAGGCAGAGATGTGCGCTTCTTTTCCTACAATTGCTTTCCGCGCTTGATTTCCATAAATTATATAAATTATTTGTTTTTGCGGAGGGCCCTGGCAATAGAAACACATCAAATGGAGAGACGGCTATCCTGACAGCAGAACGCACAGGATGTCAGGCTTTCACGGCTCAGATGTGCGATAATCAGTTCAGACGGAAGGAAGGGGTCCTATGGATTGGATCACAGGAATCCAGCGGGCGCTGGATTACACCGAAGCGCATTTGACGGAAGAGATCGACTACAAGGAAGTGGCGAAGCAGGCCTGCTCCTCCTCCTTTCACTTTCAGAGAATGTTCGGCATGCTTTTGGGCCTTACACTGGGCGATTACATCCGCATGCGGCGGCTGACGCTGGCGGCCTGCGACTTGCAGCAGACCGGCGGCAAGGTCATCGATATTGCTATGAAATACGGTTACGACACGCCTGAGAGCTTTTCCAGAGCCTTTGCCCGGTTCCACCACATCAGCCCCACCGAGGCAAGACAGGGCGGGAGCGTCAAATCCTTTTCCCGGCTGTCCGTCAAACTGATTTTAACAGGAGGCAACACCATGGATTACAGGATTGAAAAGAGGGACGCATTCAAGGTCGTCTGCAAGAAAAAGCAGGTCACGCAGCCCCAAGGTGACACCGCCACCGCCGACATTTCGGCCTTTTGGGATGCGTGCAGCCGAGACGGCACACTGGAGGCGATCTGCAAATATGCCGATTTCCCGCAGATTGGCGGAATGCTGGGCATCTGCTTCTCCGGGGAGATGGACGACTCGGCGTTTCCCTATGGCATCGGCGCACCCTACAACGGAGCAGAGCTCAGGGACAAGGGGCTGGAAGTGATTGAAATCCCGGCTCACACCTATGCGGTCTTTACTTGCAAGGGCAAGATGCCCGACGCGTTCCAAAAGACCTATCAGCAGATCTGCACCGAGTTCTTTCCCCAAAGCGGCTACGCGTACGGCAACGGCGTGGAACTGGAGGTGTACCCTTCCGCCAATACCCAGGACCCGAACTACACCTGTGAGATTTGGATTGCGGTAAAGAAGTAACCCTTATCCCTTCATGGCGCCCGCACGATTCCCGTGAGGCGCCTGCATCTCACGGGAGCCCTTTTGTATTTGATCTCCTTGGGCGAAGCAAATTTGCCCTGCGCGAACTCGGCTGCACCGAATTTCGCACCGCACTGGCGGCGTTCCGCTAGTGGCGCATCCAAAATGACCGGACAAGCCAGAGGGCCTCGGAAAG
>NZ_DCJO01000036.1:11794-56391 GCF_002320075.1 Intestinimonas sp. UBA1698
CTTTCCGAGGCCCTCTGGCTTGTCTGTTAACCTTTTTCAACCCCGCGGAGGGGTATGAGTTACCGCAGAGCGCCCCGTCTCCGCCACCAGCGGACCAGCACCCGACCCAAATACGCAGGGGTGACGAACCGGAACGCCCCCCGCCGCCAGGTACACAGAGTCAGACGCGCCAGCAGCAGCCGGTACCGGGCCAAAAAGGCCCTCCGGCTCATGTGTTCCGGAGGCAGCACCAGGTGGGTCAGGTCCCACTGCCGCAGGTCCCGGCTGGTGAGTTCCCCTTCCTTTCGCCGGTAAAAGGGGGTGGGCGGAATCGGGGTGAGGATCTGAACGGAGGCATACCGAACCGGATGCTCCGCCACCCAGCGGGCCAGGGCCTGAAAGTCCGCCTTCTCAAACGCAGGGTCGGCCAGCAGCAGAGCGGCGCAGTCGGCCCCGTTGGCGTGGAGGATGGTCACGCAGGCTTCGTTTACCGCCCGGCTGGTCCCCTTGTTCCAGCCCTCCAGCCGGTCGTCCCGCACCCCTTCGATGCCCACCAGGAAACATCGGAAGCCCGCCCGGCACAGCCGGGCCGTCAGCTCTGGGTGGGCGGCGATGAAGTCCGCCCGGGCGTAACAGATGAACTGTTTGCGGATGCCCCGCTCCTCCAGGCCCCGCAGGAAGGCCTCCGTCCGCACCTCCTCCAGCAGGAAGTCCGAATCCACGATAAAGACAGGCTCTCCCGGTATCGCCTCCAGTTCATCCAGCACCAGATCCAGCCGCCGGGCTTGATACCGTCCGCCGTGGAGGTTTCGGCCATAGCAGAAGTCGCAGGTATAGGGACAGGCTACGGCGGTCTTTAAGGTGGACACCCGCGGATAGTCCAGATAGCGGAACCACTTCGCCCCCGCCGCCCAGCCGCTCCGGTCGGGCAGGGGCAGCTCGTCAATGTCGCAGGGGATATAGGGCGTCTCGCTCCACCCCTCGCCCGTTCTCCAGCACAGGCCGGGTATCCCCGCCGGGTCGGCCCCGGACAGCAGCGCCTGAAAGGCCGCAGTGGACTCACCCCGCAGGATGAAATCCACCCCCTCCCAGCGCAGTCTGTCCCAGTTGAGCTGGGCATGCACTCCGCCCACCACCACCCGGCAGCCCGGGGCCGCCATCCTGGCCAGTCGGACATATTCCGCCATCTCCCGCTCCTGCGTCAGATAGCCAGTCAACCCCACCCAGTCCGGCCGCACCTCTCTTACCACCCGGGAGAACGGGCGGTGCTCCAGGATTCCGTCATAGAGAACCGGCTGCGCCCCCATGGCCTTGCAGGCCGCCGACAGATATTCCAGCTCCAGCGGCTCACAGTCCACCGCGCCAAATACCGTCATGGCGTTGAGCCTTCTGGGCCGCACCAGCAGCACCCGCATGAAACCGCCCCCTTCCCCTGTATTTTACCGATTTCCGCTCCGTTCTGCAAGCCTCCGGCCCCATCCCAGAAATATCCGGAAATCCGCCGAAAAGAATTTGACATGCCGGGAACAATGTGTTACAATTTGGTTACAGTTTTATCTTGGATATTGGAGGTCAATATGGCTGATCAGAAATTTCCCCTGGTTTACAAGGGACACCCCCTGCGCCGCAAGGACAACCTGATCTATTACGGCAGCATGGCGGATAAATATATCATCATGCTCCAAGTGATGGACAACAAAAAGGTGGACGACGACCTGTCCCTGGCCACCAAGGTCTCGGTCCAGCTCCAGCTCACCGACCCCGACCTGAAGAGCCGCGACCGGGTGGTCAAGAAGACCGAGAAGGACAACCTTTACGCCGCCATGGACGTGGCCGCCGTGTGGCTGGCCCGGGCTCTGGCCAACAAATAATTTTCTCCGCCTACAAACGATAAAATGGGAGGTCCTCACCGATGATAATGCCCGGCAAGCTGCTGCGCACCTGCCTGCTCACCGTCGCCCTTACCGCTCTATGTACCATCGGCGCGTCCGCCGCCTGTCTGGGCGCCGGCACCGTCACTGCCGACGCCCTCCGCCTGCGGGACACCCCCGCCACCGACGGCGCCATCCTGGCCACCGCCCCCAGCAACGCCAAGCTGGTAGTGCTGGAAGAGGCCGGCGATGGCTGGTACAAGGTCAGCTACAACGCCGTGGAGGGCTATATGGCCGGTGAATATCTGACCGTCTCCACCTCCATGGATGCCGCGCTGGGCTATGGCAAGGTCAACAGCGATGTATCCTCCCTCAACATCCGCTCCGGCGCCGGCACCGGCTGCAGCGTACTGAACAGCGTCTCCGGCGGCACGGTGCTGGAGCTCACCGGCGTACAGGACGGCTGGTATAAGGTAGTCCACGGCGGCACCAGCGGCTACGTCAGCAGCGATTACATAACCCTCACCTCCGAGACTCCCGCCGCCACCGTAGCCGCCTCCTCGGTGGGCGAGGAAATTGCCGCCTACGCCCAGAACTTCCTGGGAACTCCTTACGTGTACGGCGGCAGCAGCACCAGCGGCTTTGACTGTTCCGGCTTCACCAAGTATGTCTATGGCCAGTTCGGCTATACCCTTAACCGCACCGCCACCGACCAGCTCTCCAACGGCGTGTCCGTCAGCAAGGATGAGCTGCAGCCCGGCGATCTGGTGTTCTTCAAATACCGCACCAGCAAGCCGGTCTCCCATGTGGGCATCTACATCGGCAGCGGCCAGTTCGTCCATGCCTCTACCAACAGCTACGCCGTTCAGATCGACGACCTGTCCTCCGGCCACTACGCCAACGTCTACGTCTACGGCCGTCGGGTGGTCTGAGCCTCTTGCAAATCCGAGGCAGAGGAAATATAATAGCAAGTGCGCAGCGCCTCTGCCGCTGCGCACTTTTCTTATTGCAAGGAGGCCCGCCATGGAACATCTGACCATCGCCATGGAGCACTATCTGGAGACTGTTTATGATCTGTGCGGCGAGGGCGGCTGCCGGCTCAGCGATGTGGCCGCCCGGCTGGAGGTCTCCAAGGCCAGCGCCAACAACGCCATGAATGTGCTGGCCTCCCGGGGGCTGGTGGAAAGTGAAAAATACCGGGAAATCCGGCTGACGGAGCAGGGGCTCCGTCTGGCTGAGCTGCTCTCCCACAAGCACACCATTCTGCAGCGCCTACTGACCCAGGTGATGGGGGTGGACCCGGAGCAGGCCTATGAAGACGCCTGCGCCATCGAGCACGTCATCAGCGCCGACTCGGTCGCCCACATCCAGGACTTTCTGCGCCGCTACCCCCCGCGCTCCGACCAAACCTGAGGAAAGGACTTCGAACGCCATGCACAGCCGCTCCCGCCTCCTGGGACATACCTTCGCCCTGCTGGTCACCATCGTGTGGGGCACCACCTTTATCTCCACCAAGCTGCTTCTGCGGGCGTATGACCCGCTGGCCATCATGACCTACCGCTTCGTCATCGCCTGGGTGATCCTGTTCTTCCTTCACCCGAAACCGCTGCTGCCCAAAAGCCTGCGGGAGGAGCTCCCTTTTATGGCGGCCGGGCTCACCGGCCTCACCCTCTATTTCATTCTGGAGAACACCGCCCTGGCCTATACCCTGGCCTCCACTGTGGGCATCATTATCTCGGCGGCCCCCATGTTCTCGGCGCTGATGCTGTGGCTCTGCCGCCGGGCGCCCCGGCCCCGCTGGTCCTTCTTCGCCGGCTTTGTCCTGGCCCTCACCGGCATCACCCTGATCTCCCTGGCCCGGGGCGAGACCCTGGACTTCAACCCGCTGGGCAGCCTGCTCACCCTGGGCGCCGCCTTCTGCTGGGGCTGTTACGGCGTCTGTGTGGAGCTGACTCGCAGCTCCGGCTGCACCAACCTCCAGGTCACCCGCAAGGTCTTTTTTTGGGGCCTGGTCTTTACGGCCCCGCTGCTGGCCCTTCTCCGGCCCGACCTGTCCCCCGCCCATTTGGCCGCACCCGACCTGCTCTTCAACGTCCTCTACCTGGGCGTGGGGGCCTCTGCCATCTGCTTCGTCCTGTGGAATAAGGCTCTGTCCCTTTTGGGCTCGGTGTCCACCAACGTATACATCTATCTGACTCCGGTGGTCACGCTCTTCGCCTCCGCCCTTATCCTCCACGAGCCGGTCACCCTTCAGGCTCTGGCCGCCATCGCCCTGATCCTGGCCGGACTGTGGCTGTCCCAGAGAAAAACTGGTGCGCTGTCTGAAGAGGTTTCCGCCTCCCCCTCCTCTACCTGACCAAAACGCCCGGTCCGCTTAAGCGGACCGGGCGTTTTTTCTTACTGCCGGGGCTCTTCCGGCTTGGGGTCCTCCACGGGGGCCGCGGGTTCCTCGGGCGCCACCTCAGTCTCCGCAGAGCAGCAGCCGCAGCCGCACACATCGTCGGAGACATCGTTGGCCGCCTTGATCTCGCTGATCTTGGCGCGGTTCTCCTCGATCTTCTGCTTGGACGCGGTAATTCTCTCACACAGCGCCGCGTAAGCGCCCTCGGGCGCCATGCCCCGCTCGGCGTAGTAGAGCTTGCCCAGCTCAATATAGGCCTTGCGGATGTTATCCTCCTCGGTGGAGTTTGCAATGTTCAGCTTGGCCACGTCGGTGAGCTCCTTGGCCTTGGCCACGCCGCTCTGGGTCAGGTCCAGTGCCCGGCTCTTCAGTTCGTCAAAAGAAATCATATCAAAAACCTCCTGTTGCATTCTTCTAATGTTTTTGGAATCTGGCCCTATTGTATACGTATTTTCAGCGGGGCGCAAGTTGTCCCCGTGGAAATTCATGCTTTTTTAATCTTTTTTCAATCCGGATTTAGAAAAATCATGGATGGGCGATGCGCTCGGCCAAATCGGTGAGGTAGAGCCACCGCTCCATCTTCTCCTCCAGCCGGGCCTCCAGCTCCTCCTGCCTCGCCTGAAGGTCCTGCAGGGCCACGTAATCGCTGGCCTTCTCCTCCTGCTCCGCCCGAACGGCGGCCAGTTCTCCCTCCAGAGCGGCGATGTCGGCTTCGATGGTCCCATATTCCCGCTGCTCCTTGTAGCTGAACTTCAGCTTTTGGGGGCCGGTGGGCTTCTCCTGGGGCCGCTTCTCTCCGCTGGACCGGGGCGTCTTTTCCCGCTGCGCCTCTGCACGGGCGGCCAGATAGTCTGAATATCCCCCGGTATAGCCCTGCACCGCCCCGCCCTCTCCCACGGCAAAGATCCGCCGGGCCATTTTATCGAGGAAATAGCGGTCGTGAGACACGGCGATGACCGCCCCGGGGAAGGTCTCCAGATAGTCCTCCAGGATGGTGAGGGTCTGGATGTCCAGGTCGTTGGTAGGCTCATCCAGCAGCAGCACGTTGGGGGCGGCGCACAGGATGGACAGCAGGAACAGCCGCCGTTTCTCCCCGCCAGAAAGCCTGTCGATGGGGGCCCACTGGGCGTCCTTTGGAAAGAGGAACTTTTCCAGGAGCTGGGAGGCGGTGAGGGAACCCTCCGGGGTCTCAATGCGGTTGCCGATGTCCTTCACATAGTCAATGACCCGCCGGTCCGCCGCCATGGGAGGGGTCTCCTGGGCAAAATAGCCGATGCGCACCGTCTCTCCGGTTACCACCTCTCCCGCGTCGGGGGCCAGCCGCCCGGCGATGAGGTTCAGCAGGGTGCTCTTGCCGCTGCCGTTGGGGCCCACGACCCCGATGCGGTCGTCCCGCAGCAGCATCAGGTCGAAATCCCGCAGCACGGTCCTTCCCCCAAATTCCTTGGATACCCCGCGGAGCTCAATGGTCTTTTTCCCCAGGCGGCTGGACAGGGCGGACAGCTCCAGCTCGGCCCGCTTCTCCGGCCTCGTCTGGTCCCGCAGGGCCTCATACCGCTCCAACCGCTCCCGGCTCTTGGTCCCTCGGGCGGTGGGGCCCTGCATCACCCACTGGTACTCCCGCCGGAGGATGGACTGACGCTTGCGCTCGCTGGCCGCCTCCATCTCCTCCCGCTGGGCCTTGGCCTCCAGGTACCTGGCGTAGCTCCCCTCGTAAAAGGCGAGTTTGCCTCGCTCTACCTCCACAATACGCTCCACCACCCGCTCCAGGAAATAGCGGTCGTGGGTGACCATCACCAGCGCCCCCTTGAACTGGCGCAGCCGCTCCTCCAGCCAGGCCACCATCTCGGCATCCAGGTGGTTGGTGGGCTCGTCCAGAATGAGCACGTCGCAGTCGTGGACCAGCGCGGCGGCCAGGGCCGTCCGCTTGCGCTGCCCGCCGGAGAGTTCCCCCATCCGCTGTTCAAAATTGGTGACGCCCAGGCGGGTGAGGATACTTTTGGCCTCGTACTCCTGAAGCTCCCGGGCCTCGGGGGACAGGCGGTCAAAGACCTGCTCCAGCACGGTGCGCGCCGGGTCGAAGGCCGGGTTCTGGGGCAGATATTCCAGCCGCACATTGGGGTCCCGAGCCACCGTTCCCCCATCGGGTTCCTCCGCCCCCGCCAGAATGCGCAGCAGGGTGGACTTGCCGTTGCCGTTCACCCCGATGACCCCCAGCTTCTGTCCCCGCTCCAGATAGAGGGACGCCCCGTCCAGCACGGCCCGGGTCCCGTATATTTTTGTGATGTGTTCCGCGGAAAGCAGCATGGCTGCCGCTCCTTTCAATCCAAAAAACTGAGCTGCCGGTCCTCATAGCCCCGCTGGTAGTTGGCCGTGATGTGCCTCATCTCGTACAAAAGCCCCAGCTCGCCGCACCGCCGGGAGAACACCTCCCACAGCCGCCTGGCCCGGGGGCTGGTGCAGACATACCGGTCCCCATAGCGCTTTTCGTGCTTCTCACGCAGGCCCCGGCCGGGGAAAGCGGCCTCCAGCCGGTCCAGATACCAGCTCCGCTGGCCCTGCCGCTGGGTCATGCCGAAGGCGGGGTAGATGTACCGGGCCCCGGCCTCCGCCGCCGCCTCGGTCACCGCCAGGACGTTCTCCTCGGTGTCCTCGACGAAGGGGAGCACCGGCATCAGCAGGATACACACCGGGATGCCCGCCCTGGACAGCGCCCGCACGGCCTCCAGCCGCCGGGTCGGGCTGGGCGCCCGGGGCTCCAGCTTGGCGGCCAGAGCGTCGTCCGCCGTGGTGAGGGTCAGCTTGCACAGCACCGGAGCGCGGCTCTGGATAAACCGGAGCAGGTCGATGTCCCGGACCACCAGATCGCTCTTGGTGGCCAGGGTGACCCCGAAGCCATAGGCGTCCAGCAGGGACAGCGCGTTCCGGGTGAGCTCGAGCTCCCGCTCAAACGGGTTGTAGGGGTCGCTCATGGCCCCCATGCCTACAATACCGGGGCGGAGCTTGCGCCGGAGGTCGTCCCGCAGGACGGCCAGGGCGTTCTCCTTGACCCGCACGGTATCAAAGTCCTCCACCCGATAGCAGTCGCTCCTGCTGTCGCAGTAGATACAGCCGTGGCAACAGCCCCGGTACAGATTCATGGTGTAGTCCGTGCCGAACCAGGAGCCATCCCTGGTCCGGTGCAGCAGATGCTTGGCCGGGACAGATTCCAAACCGCTCGCCTCCGTTTCCTCCAGTGTATCACAATCCGGAGAAAATTCGTATCTTTTCTTTTGTTTTGAAGTATGATATCCTATTGGCTGTTGTTAATTCAGGAGGGATATCCATGAAACATAAGCCGCCCCTTTCCGTGCAGATTCTGATCGGCCTGCTCCTGGGCGTCCTGGCCGGGCTGGCCCTGCAGGCCGCGCCGGACGTCGCCCGAACCTATATCAAGCCCTTCGGCGTTCTGTTCCTCAACCTCATCAAAATGGTGGTGGTGCCTCTGGTGTTCGCCTCCATCACCGTGGGCACCTGCGGCCTGGGAGACGCCAAAAAGGTGGGCCGCATCGGCGGAAAAACCATTTTGTTCTACCTGTGCACCACCGCGCTGGCCGTCACGCTGGGTCTGCTGGCGGCCAACCTCTTTCCGGTGGGGCGGGGGCTGGGCCAGGTGGCGCAAGAATCCGCCGGAGCCGCCGGGACGACGGTCAGCGTCGCCGACACCCTGCTGAATATCGTCCCCACCAATCCTGTGGCCGCCCTGGCCGAGGGCAATATGCTCCAAATCATCTTTTTCGCCCTGTGCCTGGGCGGGGCCATCCTGCTCATCGGAGAGAAAGGCTTGCCCCTGCTGGCGGTGTGCGACAGTCTGGCCGAGGCCATGTACGCCCTCACCGGATTCATCATGAAGCTGGCCCCCGTCGCCGTCTTCGCCCTCATCGCCCCAGTGGTGGCCGAGCTGGGCCCCCGGGTGCTGCTTGCCTTTCTGGGGGTCATCCTGGTGGTATACGGGGCCTGCCTACTCCACATGCTGGTAGGCTACTCCATCGCCGTGGGGGGCATCGCCCGGGTCAACCCCCTGACCTTCTTCCGGACCGCCCTGCCCGCTCTGGTATTCGCCTTCTCCTCCGCCAGCTCGGCGGGCACCCTCCCCTTCTCCATGGAGGCCGCCCGCAGGCTGGGGGTGCCCGCTCCGGTGCGCTCCTTCGTCCTGCCCCTGGGGGCCACCATCAACATGGACGGCACCGCCATCTACCAGGGGGTGTGCGCCCTCTTTATCGCCAACGCCTATGGCATCCCTCTGGACCTGGGGCAGCAGGTCACCATCGTGCTCACCTGCACGCTGGCCTCCGTCGGCACCGCCGGGGTCCCCGGCGCGGGAGTGGTGATGCTCACCATGGTACTCCAGTCGGTGGGCCTGCCCGTGGAGGGGGTAGCCCTGGTGGCGGGCATCGACCGCGTCCTGGACATGGCCCGCACCACCGTCAACATCACCGGCGACATCGCCTGCTCGGCCGTGGTGGCCGCCACCGAGGGCGGGCTGAAACCGGAGCGCCCATAAAAAGCAAGGGGACTGACGAGCGCGCGCTCGCCGGTCCCTTTTTGCTCCTATGTTCCCTTCCGGAAAGCAAAAAACCGCTGTCCAAAGTAGTTGAGCACGGTATACAGCCCCATGCCCACCAGCTTGGAGAGCCGCTCGACCCAGATCACGGGTACGGCGTTGGGCTGTTGGGGGATAGGCACCAGCACCTTGGCCAGCCCATACCCCACCACATAGCACACCGCCACGTTGACGGCGAACTTTACCGCCGACCGGCCCAGCTTCTCCTGACTGTGGAAGGTGAAGTGCCGGTTGAGGAAGAAGCTCATCACCGCTCCGGCCACATAGGCGATGGCGGTGGAGGGCCAGTAGCCCAGCCCCTCCAGAAGGAACATGAGGAACATGGACAGCAGGGTGTTGCCCACCCCCACCAGCAGGAATTTGGGAATCGAGCTGTCAATTAGTCTGGCCATGTTCGTCCTCCAGCACCTCCCGGATCAGGAACCGGGGGCGACCCTTGGTCTCCAGGTAGATTTTTCCGATATACTCCCCAATGACCCCCAGGGACAGCAGGATCAATCCCCCGATGGCCCAGACGGAGCAGATGACGCTGGCCCAGCCCAGAACGGTTTCTCCGTGGGCCCAGCGGACGATGGAATAGATCAGCATCAGGATGCTGATGAAAAAGATGAGAAAGCCCAGGGCCGTGATATAGCGGATGGGCTTCACCGACAGGGAGGTGATGCCCTCCATGGCAAAGGAGAGCATCTTTTTGAGGGGATACTTGCTCTCGCCGGCGAACCGCTCGCCCCGCTCGTACTCCACGGCGGCGCTGGGATAGCCCACCAGGGGCACGATCCCCCGAAGGAACAGGTTGACTTCCTTGAACGCCGCCAGCCCCTCCAGGGCCCGGCGGGAGAGCAGGCGATAGTCAGCGTGGTTGAACACCGTCTCGGCCCCCAGGGCGTTCATCACCCGGTAAAAGCCCTCTGCGGTGAAGCGTTTGAAAAAGGAATCGCTCTTTCGGGAGGAACGGACGCCGTACACCACGTCGCACCCCTCGTAGTACTTGTCCACCATGGCGTCCACCGCGTCAATGTCGTCCTGGAGGTCGGCGTCCATGGAGATGACCATGTCGGCCCGGTCCTTGGCGGTCATCAGTCCGGCCAGCAGAGCGTTCTGGTGACCCCGGTTGCGGCTCAGATCCGCGCCGGAGAACAGCGGGCACTGCCGATGCAGGTCAGAGATCACCGCCCAGGTGTGGTCCCGGGAGCCGTCGTTGACAAAGAGGACCCGGCTCTGATCGGAGATCCGCCCGGCGGCCGTCAGAGCCTCCAGCTTGGCCCGGAGGCGGCGGGCGGTCTCGGGCAGGACCTCCTCCTCATTGTAGCAGGGGACCACGATATAGAGGGTATCCGGATGTTCCACGGAGTCTTCACTCCCTTGTGTTTTATGATCCTTTCGATTATACCCCCTTTGGACGAAAAAAGCCATCCTTGTGTTCCAAATTTACTCGCTCAGAATGGAGCGCAGGCGTTCCATCGCCTTGCGCTCGATGCGGGACACCTGTACCTGGCTCACCCCCAGCACCTTGGCCGCCTTGTCCTGGGTGAGATTTTTGTAGTACCGCAGGAAGATAACCTGCTTTTCCCGGTCAGGCAGGCTTTCGATGGCCCCCCGGAGGGCCAGCTTCTCCACCACCCCCTCCTCCATGCCCTCGGTGCCCAGAACGGACTCCAGAGTGAAGCCCCCGTCCCCCGTCTCCATCTGGAGGGAGGCCACCGGCAGATTGGCCTCCTCGGCGGCGGCAATCTCCTCGGGCTCCAGCCCCGTCTCCTCCGAGAGCTCGGAGAGGGTGGGCTCCCGGCCCAGCAGGTGAGTCAGCCGGTCCCGGGCGGTCCGGATGGCGGTGCCCCGCTCCTTTACCCCCCGGCTGACCTTCACCGCCCCGTCGTCCCGGAGAAAGCGTCGGATCTCCCCGGCGATCTTGGGCACGGCATAGGTGGAGAACTGACAGCCGTAGGCCGTGTCGAAGCCCCGGACCGCCTTGAGAAAGCCCAGGCAGCCCAACTGATACAGGTCCTCCGGGTCCACGCCGCGGCCGTAATAGCGCCGGACGATGGACCAGATGAGTCCGGCGTTCTCCTCCAGCATCCGCTCGCAGGCCTCGTTGTCCCCGTTGTGGGCGGCTTCCAGGAGGGAGGAAGCCTCCAGCGCGCTCATGGGCTCACCGCCCGCCCGCCGCCAGGCGGCGGGAGATGCGGCGGCGCAGGGTGACGGTGGTGCCTTTTCCGGGGGCGGACTTCACCTTGAGGGCGTCCATAAAGCTCTCCATGATGGTGAAGCCCATGCCGGAGCGCTCCTCGTTCCCGGTGGTGAACAGAGGGGTGCGGGCCTGAGCCACGTCGGCGATGCCCACCCCCCAATCCTGGACCACCACCTCCAGCGTGTTGTCCTCGAAAAGGCGCAGCTTCATCCGGATTTTTCCCAGTTCGTTGGGGTAGGCGTGGACGATGCAGTTCGTCACCGCCTCGCTGACGGCGGTCTTGATGTCGTTGACCTCATCCAGCGTGGGGTCCATCTGGGCGGCAAAGCAGGCCGCCGTCGTCCGGGCAAAGCCCTCATTGGCCGAACGGCTCAGGAATTCCACGGTGGCGCTGTTGACCGGATTTCTCATATGTATAGCCTCCTATTGGTCCGTGTGCGGCGGGGCAGCCCCGCCGCATCACTCAAATTTCATCAGCCGGTCCAGCCCGGCGGCCCGCAGGACCTTGCCCGCCTGATCCGGCACGTGCTGCACCGTCATGGTCCCACCCAGAAGCCCCACCCGCCGGTGGGCCCGCAGCAGCACCGCGATCCCCGAGCTGTCCATAAAGGTCACGTCTCCCAGATCCACCGTCAGGCGGCGGGGCAGCTCCATGTCGATCTCCCGGTCCAGCACGTCCATCATCTCCCGGGCCCGGTGGTGGTCCACCTCCCCGGTAATGGTCACCCGCAGCACCCGATCCTCCGCCGTACAACTTACCGGCATAGCTTGTCCCTCCCAGTTCTCTTTGGTATCTATAAAAAAATCGCAGTATACCAGAATTTGGTATACTGCGATTATAACGCGGGGACGCGGGGGCTTTTTGTCGAAGTGTCTGTATTTGGAAATTTATAGGTCCTGTGGTTTCCTCCTCGGCCTCCAGTACCGGCAGGTCTGCTCCACGCCGCGGCGCTTCATGCGGGGATAGCCACAATGTCCAAAGTCCAATGCGTGAAATGGCTCTCCCTCCATTTGACGATGGCAAAACGGCTGGGCCTATATAAAACGACTGATGCACGCTATGAAACGGGTAGGTACGAAATTCCCTTCTCCGTTGCGATACGGATTGCCAAGTGCCACAAAGTCACTCTGGACTATTTGGCTGCAATCGTGATGTAAAAGCCGGCGGACACACTGATATGTGTCCGCCGGCTTTTTGTTACATGCTCCGGAGCTGTTCCTCCAGCTTGGCGATCAGCGCCGTCAGCTTACCGGCGCGCTCCCGCTCGGCCTCCACCACGTTGGCAGGGGCCTTATTGACAAAGCCCGGGTTGTTCAGCTTGGCCTGCAGCTTCTCCAGCTCCGCCTTCTGCTTGCCCAGGTCCTTCTGAATCCGGGCCTTTTCCTTCTCCAGATCCACCAGCTCGGCCATGGGCATGGAGATACGGGCCGCATGGGTGATGACGGTGACCATGCCCCTGGCGCTCTCCTCGCCGTCGGCGCCCAGGCCGGCCACGC
This sequence comes from Intestinimonas sp. UBA1698, assembly GCF_002320075.1. Lineage (NCBI taxonomy): Bacteria > Bacillati > Bacillota > Clostridia > Eubacteriales > Intestinimonas > Intestinimonas sp. UBA1698. Next base: position 24,331 of record NZ_DCJO01000036.1, read on the forward strand.
CGGTGATGGTCACGTCGCTGGCGTAGGCCAGGCGCTTCAGGAAGGGGATACCCGCCTGGAAGACCTCCTGCTCCAGAGTGGAGACGGTCAGGCTGGCCTTCTTGGAGGGGGGCACATTCATCTCCGCCCGCCGCGTGCGGACGGCGCCGATGGCGTCCATGATCATCTCCATGGCCTTTTCCTCTTCGGGGAAGTCCAGCTCCACATGGTGCTCGGGCCACTTCTGGAGCATGAGGAAATCGCCCTCATGCGGCAGCGCCTGCCAGATTTCCTCGGTAATAAAGGGCATGAAGGGATGCAGCAGCTTGAGAATATCGGTCAGAACACAGCACAGCACCTTCTGCGCGTTGACCTTGGCCGCCTCGTCGTCGCCCTGGAGGCGGGACTTGGTCAGCTCGATATACCAGTCGCAGTAGTCGTCCCAGATGAAGTCGTATACCTTCTGGGCGGCCACGCCCAGCTCGTATTTGTCCATGTTCTCGGTGATCTCGGGGATGACGGCGTTGAGCTTGGACAGAATCCACTTGTCCTCCAGCTCCAGCCGCTCGGGCAGCTCGCACGTGTCGATGGTCAGGTTCATCATCAGGAAGCGGCTGGCGTTCCAGATCTTGTTGGCAAAGTTGCGCATGGCCTCGCACCGCTCGGTGTAGAAGCGCATGTCGTTTCCGGGGCTGTTGCCGGTGACCAGATTGAACCGCAGGGCGTCGGCACCGTACTGCTCGGCAATCTCCAGAGGGTCGATGCCGTTGCCCAGGGACTTGGACATCTTGCGGCCCTTGTCGTCCCGGACCAGGCCGTGGATGAACACGGTGTGGAAGGGGGGCTTGCCGGTGTGCTCACAGCCGGAGAAGATCATCCGGGCCACCCAGAAGAAGATGATGTCGTAGCCGGTGACCAACACATCGGTGGGATAGAAGTATTTGTAATCCTCGCTGCTCTCGTCCGGCCAGCCCAGGGTGGAGAAGGGCCACAGAGCGGAGGAAAACCAGGTGTCCAGTACGTCCTCCTCCTGGTGGATGTGCCGGCTGTGGCAGTGCTGGCACTCGGTGGGGTCGGACTCGGAGACGGTCAGCTTGCCGCAGTCGTCGCAGTACCAGGCGGGGATGCGGTGGCCCCACCAGAGCTGACGGGAAATACACCAATCGTGGACGTTCTCCATCCAGTTGGTGTAGGTCTTGGCGAAGCGGTCAGGGACGAACTTGGTCTCCCCCTCGTTGACCACCCGCAGGGCCTCCTTGGCCAGGGGCTCCATCTTGACGAACCACTGGGCGGAGATGAGGGGCTCCACATCGCTGTGGCAGCGGTAGCAGGTGCCCACGTTGTGCTGGTGGGGCTCCACCTTCACCAGGTAGCCTCCCGCCTCCAGGTCCGCCACAATGGCCTTCCGGGCCTCGTAGCGGTCCATGCCGGAGTACTTGCCGTACCCCTCTACCACCCTGCCGTTGTCGTCCAGCACCCGGATGGTCTCCAGATTCTGGCGCAGGCCGACCTCGAAGTCGTTGGGGTCGTGGGCGGGGGTCATCTTCACGCAGCCGGTGCCGAAGGTCCTGTCCACGTATGCGTCGGCCACGATGGGCATCTCCCGGCCCACCAGGGGCAGGATGCACTTCTTGCCCACGATGCCCTTATACCGCTCGTCCTCGGGGTTGACGGCCACGCCGGTGTCGCCCAGCATGGTCTCGGGCCGGGTGGTGGCCACCACGACCCAGCGGTCGGTCTCCCCCTGGATGGGGTAACGGATGTGCCAGAGATTGCCGGGCTTGTCCTGGTACTCCACCTCCGCGTCGCTCAGGGCGGTGACGCAGTGAGGGCACCAGTTGATGATGCGGGAGCCCTTGTAGATCAGGCCCTTGTTGTAGAGGCGGACGAACACATGGCGCACAGCGGCGGACAGGCCGTCGTCCATGGTAAACCGGGCCCGGGACCAATCGCAGGAGGCGCCCAGCTTCTTCTGCTGCTCCACGATGCGGCCGCCGTACTTGGCCTTCCAGTCCCAGACGCGCTCCAGGAACTTCTCCCGGCCCAGGTCATAGCGGGTGAGGCCCTCCTTGGTGCGCAGCTCCTCCTCCACCTTGATCTGGGTAGCGATGCCGGCGTGATCGGTGCCGGGGACCCACAGCGCGGCGTAGCCCTGCATCCGTTTGAACCGGATGAGGATATCCTGAAGGGTGGAGTCCATGGCGTGGCCCATATGGAGCTGGCCGGTGACGTTGGGGGGCGGCATCACAATGGTGAAGGGCTTCTTGTCAGGGTCCCGGTGCCCCACGAAGCAGCCGTTCTTCTCCCACATCTCGTAGATGCGGCCTTCGACCTCTTGGGGCTCATAGACCTTGGGCAGTTCTTTCTTCATGTTTACATCTCCTTTTCGGGGCAACAAAAAGCGCCCCGAGCATGCTTGCTCAGGGCGAACGAATGTCCGCGGTACCACCTGAATTTGGGCGCGGCGCGCCCACACTCCTTGACCCTTAACGCGGGCGCACGTTGCGGCCTACGGCAGGATGCCGTTCAGCCCACAGCTCCGGGACCACCTTCCCCGCTTTTTTGGAGAGCCTCGCAGCAGGCCGGCTCCTCTCTGCACCAAACGAAGGCGGGTACTCCTTCCCATCACAGCCTTTTTTCGTCGAACAGCCTTAGTATACGCAAATGGCGGGAAAATGTCAAGGAAAAACCGGGGCGGACCAAGTCCGCCCCGGCTTTTCCTTGCAATCGCTTATTTCACCACAGCCGCCTCGTCCTTTTTGGACGAGATGCTCTTCAGGGCGAAGAGGACCACCTCCAGCAGGACCAGGCTGATAATCAGGGTAATCCAGGTGTTGCCGTTGGTCAGGCCGGCGATGATGTAACCCACGAAGCAGACCGCAGCGACGGTCAGCGCGTAGGGGAGCTGCGTGGCCACATGGTTGACGTGGTTGCAGCGGGCGCCGGCGGAGGCCATGATGGTGGTGTCGGAGATGGGAGAGCAGTGGTCGCCGCAGACGGCGCCGGCCAGGCAGGCGGCGATGGAGGTGACCATCATATCGCTGCCCATGGGGAACAGCGGCAGCACGATGGGGATCATGATGCCGAAGGTGCCCCAGGAGGTGCCGGTAGCGAAGGCCAAGCCCACACAGACCAGGAACACGATGGCGGGCAGCATGGCCTTCATGCCGGGGGCCGCATTGGCCACCAGGTTCTCCACGAAGGTGGCGCCGCCCAGCAGGCCGGTCATGCCGGACAGGGTCCACGCAAAGGTGAGGATCAGGATGGCGGGGACCATCTGCTTGAAGCCGTCGGGGATGCACTCGGTGAATTCCTGGAAGGTCATTACGCGGCGGATCATGTAGTAGATAAAGGTAAGAATCAGGGTGATGACGGAGCCCAGCACCAGGCCCATGGAGGCGTCGGACCCGGCAAAGGCGTCAATGAAGCTCTCGCCGTCAAAGAAGCCGCCGGTGTAGACCATGCCCATGATGCAGCAGAAAATCAGCACCACCACGGGGAGCACCAGGTCGATGACCTTGCCGTTGGCGTTGGGCTTCACGTCGCCCAGTCCCTCGCCATAGGGCCGGTCAGGCGTGGTGAACAGGTCGTTTTTGTCCCGGGCATTGTCCTCATGGATCTTCATGGGACCGTAGTCGAACTTGCCTATCGCCAGGGTGAGGCACATCACGATGGTCAGCAGGGCATAGAGGTTGTTGGGGATCGTCTGCAGGAACATGGCAAAGCCGTTGATGCCGGAATCCTCGGGGACGGAGCCGGTGACGGCGGCGGCCCAGGAGGAGATGGGTGCGATGATACAGATGGGCGCGGCCGTGGCGTCGATGAGGTAGGCCAGCTTGGCCCGGGACACCCGGTGGCCATCCGTAACGGGCAGCATAACGGAGCCCACGGTCAGGCAGTTGAAATAGTCGTCCACGAAGATGAGCACGCCCAGCAGCATAGTGGAGAGCTGGCCGCCCACCCGTGTCTTGATGTGGTCCTTGGCCCAGTTACCGAAGGCAGTGGAGCCGCCGGCCTTGTTCATCAGGGCCACCATGATGCCCAGGATAACCAGGAACACCAGGATGCCCGCGTTCCAGGAGTCGGAAATCTTATAGATCATGCCGCCGTCTTCATTGAAGAACATGGTCATGATGGTCAGCTCGGGGTTGAAGTTAGCGTACAGCAGGCCGCCCACCAGGATGCCTACGAACAGAGAGCTGTAGACCTCCTTGGTGATCAGGGCCAGGATGATGGCGATGACAGGGGGCAGCAGAGACAGGGGGCTGGCGTAGAAATTGCTGACGTATTCCGCCTCGCCTTCCGCGAAGGCTACGGTCATCATGATAGCGGTCAAGGCCACAAAAACAACCAAGAATGGAAGAAACCTCTTCCGCATGTTGGATCTGTGCATGTTTACCCTCCCTTTCGAATGATGCTTGTGTCGGATTTGCCGTTGCTGAGATAAAACCAAACCAATTCCCATTTACAGCATATCACATTTGCTCCCAAACCACAAGTAAAATCGAACAAATTACATCTGCATTTTATGTGTAAACTCGGCAAACTCACTATGCTATTCAGAGCTGTTCTATGCAGATCGGAGCCCGCTTCACTTTGGCCCAGGTAAATTCCTTCACCAACTCTCGGGGGCTTGCCGGGGCCGGCTCTTCCGTGAGCCCGGCCAAAAATGCCAGATACCCGGTCAACTCCGCCGGGGTAAACCGCTCCCGCAGGGCCCCCATGTCCAGGTCCTGGTCCCGTTTGGACAGGCGGCGGCCGTCGGCGGCCTCCAGCAGCGGGAGGTGGGCATAGGTGGGGCGGCGATAGCCCAGCTTGTCCATCAGCCAGAGCTGACGCGGGGTGGAGTCCAGCAGGTCCATGCCCCGCACCACCCGGGTCACCCCCATCCGGGCGTCATCCACCGTGACCGCGAGCTGATAGGCATACACCCCGTCGGAGCGCCGTACGATAAAATCTCCGCAGTCGTGGGCCAGGTGGAAGGATTGGGGTCCGCAGTTGGCGTCGCGGAAGGCCACCGTCTCGTGGGGGACCGCCGCCTTCCAGGCCGGGTCCCGTTCCCGCCAGCGGGCGGCCCGCTCCTCCGCCGTAAAGGCGCGGCAGGGACACGCCCCCATGTCCCGCACCTCCCCGGGGTGAGGGGCGGAGGCGGCCAGCCGCTGGTGGCGGCTGCACCAGCAGGGGTAGAGCAGCCCCTGCTCCTCCAGAGCCCGGAACGCCGCGTCATACAGTGCGGTGCGCTCCCGCTGGCAGTATGGGCCGTTGGGTCCGCCCGCCTGGAAGCCCTCCTCCCACCCCAGCCCCAGCCAGCGCAGATCGTCGGCGATCCGGGAGGCCCAGGGCTCCCCAGTCCGCAGGGGGTCCAGATCCTCCATCCGCAGCACCACCGTGCCCCCCGCCGCCCGGGCGTCCAGCCAGGCCAGCAGGAAGGACAGTACGTTTCCCAGGTGCATCCGGCCGCTGGGGCTGGGGGCAAAGCGTCCCTTTTCCGCCATATGGTTCTCTCCCCTTTGTTCGTTCTTCCGCCAGTGTACCACAGGTCCGGGCACTTTTACAGCCCAAACATACCAAGGACCGCACGCCGGATACCCGGCATGCGGTCCTCTCCGTCTTTTTATCGGTTGAGCTGGTGGATGGCCAGGCCGAAGCAGCTCTCTGCCGCCTCGGAAATCCCCTCCCCAAACGTGGGGTGAGGCCGGATAAGCTGGGCCATGCGCTCCACCGTCCGGCCCTCCGCCACGGCGAGGGTAAATTCCCCAATCAGGTCGGTGGCCCGCTCGCACATGAGCTGGGCGCCCAGCACCGCGCCGCTTTCGGCGTGGTACACCACCTTGATGAAGCCCCGTTCCCCCCGGGCGATGACCGTGCGGCCGTTGCCGCTCATCAGATACTTGCCCGTCTTGTACGGGATACCGTTTTCCTTGCACTCGGCCTCCGTGCTGCCCACACAGGCGATCTCCGGGTCGGTGTACACGCAGGCCGGGACGGCCTCCAGGCGCATGGGGGGCCGCAGGCCGGCCATACGGCTCACGGCGTTGATCCCCTGGGCGGAGGCTACATGGGCCAGTTGGATGTTGCCCTTGACCACGTCCCCGATGGCGCAGATACCGGCCACCCGGGTGGAGAAATGGAGGTTCACCGGAATGCCGCCCCGGTCCAGCCCCAGCGCGTCCTCCAATCTGGGGGAAAAGAGGCCGGCGGTGTTCGGCCGCCGCCCGGTGGCCACCAGCACGGCGTCGGACTGCGCCGTCTCCGCCTTGCCCTTGGCCGTAAAGGTGCACGTCAGCGCCTCGCCCTGCCGCTCCACCCGCTCTACGACGGCGCCGGCGTGGACCCGGACCCCCCGCTTTTTCAGCAGCATGGCCAGGTTCTGACCCAGCTCCCGGTCCAGCGTGGGCAGGATGCGGTCCATGGCCTCGATGACGGTGACCTCCGTGCCCAGGGCGCTGCACAGGCAGGCAAACTCCATGCCGATGACCCCGCCGCCGACGATGGTCAGCCTGGGATAGAGCCTCCCGTCGGCCAGCAGCTCGTCGCTGGTGACCACGCCGGGCAGGTCCAGCCCCGGCACCGGCGGCTTTGCGGGAACTGCGCCCGTGGCGATGAGGATGTGCCTGGTCTCCAGCACCTCTTCCCCCACCCGGACCTTTCCCGGCTCCTCCACCCGGGCGGAGCCCCGGAGAAGCTCCACCTTGTTGCCCTTCAGCAGGCCCTCCACACCGGAGCGGAGCTGGCCGGTGACCTCGTCCTTCCGGGCGGACATGGCCCCGTAGTCGAAGCGCACGCCCTCCGCCTGTAGGCCAAAGGACTGGCAGGTCAGCATCTCCCGGTAAAGGTGGGCGGAGTGGAGCAGGGTCTTGGTGGGGATGCAGCCCCGGTTCAGGCAGGTGCCGCCCACCGCGTCCCGCTCCACCAGGGCGGTCCTCAAACCGAGCTGGCTGGCCCGAATGGCGGCTGCATAGCCGCCCGGGCCGCCGCCGACGACGACAAGGTCATAACTCATGCGAATCCCTCCGGCAACGGTCAAATTTCCAGTACAATACTTTAGATTATAGAGGCTCCGCCGCCAAAAAGCAATCGCTCCGCCGGAAATTCATAAAAACAGAGCGACTTTCTGCAAGAAAGCGTCACTCCGCCGGAAATTCATAACGCAGCACCGGATGCCGGGCGGCGCTGACCTCGTCGGGCCGGCCGATGGGCGTGGTGTGCGGCGCGGCGTGGAGGCTGTCCGGGTCGCTGTCGGCCCGGGCCCGGATGGCCTTGAGCACCGCCACCGCCTGGTCGATGGTCTCCCGGGACTCCGTCTCGGTGGGCTCGGCCATGAGGGCCTCCTCCACGATGAGGGGGAAGTACATGGTGGGCGGATGGATGCCGTCGTCCAGCAGGGCCTTGGCCACGTCCATGGCGGAGACCCCCTTCTCCCTCTTGAGCCCGGCCAGGGTGAGGACGAACTCGTGCATGCAGGGCCCGTCGCCGTAAGCGACGTCGTAGCTGTCCCGCAGCATCTCCCGCATATAGTTGGCGTTGAGCACCGCGCCCTGGGCGGCCTCGGTGATTCCCTCGCTCCCCAGGGTCAGGAGATACGCCAGGGCCTTCACCACCACGGCGAAGTTGCCGTAGAAGCTCTTCACGCTGCCAATGGACTTGGCCGGGTGCTGGAACTCCAGCCCATCCTCCCCCTCCGCCGCGTGGTACAGCGGCAGGAAGGGGGCCAGGAAATCCTTGCAGCCCACGGGGCCGGAGCCGGGCCCGCCGCCGCCGTGGGGGGTGGAGAAGGTCTTGTGCAGATTCAGGTGGACCAAATCAAAGCCCATGTCGCCGGGCCGGGCCACCCCCATGACGGCGTTGAGGTTGGCTCCGTCGTAGTAGCACAGGCCCCCCGCGTCGTGGACGATCCGGGTGATCTCCAGAATGTTGGGATCGAACAGGCCCAGGGTGTTGGGGTTGGTGAGCATGAGCCCGGCGGTGTCCGGCCCGGCGGCTGCGCGCAGGGCCTCCAGGTCCACCCCGCCCTGGGAATTGGAGGGCACGTTGACCACAGTGAAGCCGCACATGGCGGCGGAGGCCGGGTTGGTGCCGTGGGCGGAATCGGGGACCAGGATCTTGGTCCGGGCTGGGTCCCCCCGGTCCAGGTGGTATTTTTTTACCATCAGCAGGGCGGTGAACTCCCCGTGGGCCCCGGCGGCGGGCTGGAAGGTCATCTGGTCCATGCCGGTGACCTCGCACAGGAGCTCCTCCGCCCAGCCCAGTACCTCCAGGCAGCCCTGGACCGTATCGGCGCTCTGGAGGGGGTGGACTCCGGCAAAGCCGGGCAGAGCGGCCAGCCCTTCGTTGATCTTGGGGTTATACTTCATGGTGCAGGAGCCCAGGGGATAAAACCCGTTGTTGACCCCGTGGGTCCGGCGGCACAGGGCGGAGTAGTGCCGGGACAGGTCCACCTCGGCCATCTCCGGCAGGCGGAGGGGCGTTTCCCGCTCCAGACCCTCCAGCAGATGGGCGGGCGGCACGTCCAGCGGCGGCAGCAGGTCGCAGCCGCGGCCGGGAACACTCTTTTCAAACAGCAATTCCATCTCAGCACACCTCCCGAATGGCCGCTTCCAGGGCGTCGATCTCATCCTTGGTGTTCATCTCGGTGGCGCACCAGAGGATGCCCTGCTCGATGGGCAGGCCGCCCAGAATACCCCGGGCCTCCAGCCCCGCCGTCAGCTTCTCCGGCTTCACGGGACAGGTGGTGACGAACTCATGGAAATAGGGGCCGGGGTAGACCATGTCGAAGCCGGGCACCGAGCAAATGCGCTCGGCGGCGTACCGGGCGTGGGCCATACAGCTCTCCGCAGCCCGGCGCAGGCCGTCCGGACCCATGGCCGCCAGATACACCGAGGCGGTCATGGCGCACAGGGCCTGGTTGGAGCACACGTTGGAAGAGGCTTTCTCCCGGCGGATGTGCTGCTCCCGGGCCTGGAGGGTGAGGACATAGGCCCGCCGTCCGTCGTGGTCGGCGGTCTGCCCCACGATGCGCCCGGGGAGCTTGCGGGTCAGTGCCTTGGTGCAGGCCATGAAGCCCAGGTACGGCCCGCCAAAGCTGAGGGGCAGGCCCAGACTCTGGCCCTCTCCCACGGCAATGTCGGCCCCGCATTCCCCGGGGGTCCGGAGCACCGCCATGGCGATGGGGTTGACCCCCATGATACACTTGGCCCCGGCGGCGTGGGCAGCACGGACCGCGGCCTCGGCGGACTCGATGCGGCCAAAGTAGTTGGGCTGCTGGAGGTAGACGCAGGCCACCGTGTCGTCCAGCAGCCCCTCCAGCGCCTCGATGTCGGTAAAGCCGTTCTTCATGGGGACAGTCCGGACCTCCATGCCGCTGCCGAAGCAGTAGGTGCCGATGGTCTGGAGTACCATGGGGTGGGCGGCGGCGGAGACCAGAACGGCATTCCGCTTCTTCTCCCGGCACATGGCCACGGCCTCGGCGGCGGCGGACGCCCCGTCGTACACCGAGGCGTTGGCCACATCCATGCCGGTGAGCTCACAGATCATGGTCTGATACTCGAAGATGGACTGGAGCACCCCCTGGGAAATCTCCGCCTGATAGGGGGTGTAGGCGGTGATGAACTCCTCCTTGGAGGTAACGGACTTGACGATGGCGGGGATATAGTGGCGGTAGGCCCCCGCCCCCCGGAACACCGAGGAGAACACCCGGTTCTTCCCCGCCATGCCCTCCAGCACCCGACGGACCTCCAACTCGGACTTGCCCGCAGGCAGGTCCAGCCGGTCCACCTTCATCTCCGGCGGCACCTGGACGAACAGATCGTCCATGCTGCGGCAGCCGATGGCCTCCAGCATAGCCTGGCGCTCCGCCGCCGTGGACGGAATATAGCTTCCCATGCCCCTCACCCCTCGGCCGCGCAGTGGGCCTCATAGGCGGCGGCGTCCAGCAGTTCCTCCTGCCCGGTGATGGCCTCCACCTCCACCAGCCAGGCCCCGTAGGGGTCGGCATTGATGGCCTCGGGGGTGTCCAGCAGGGCCTCGTTGGCCGCGCGCACGGTGCCGGTGACGGGGCAGAAGATGTCGGACACCGCCTTGACGGACTCCACGTCCCCCAGGGCCTCCCCGGCGGTGACGGCGTCCCCCGCCTCGGGCAGGTTGACAAAGACCAGATCGCCCAGGGCATCCTGGGCGTGATCGGTGAGCCCCACCCGGGCGGCGCCGTCGGGCAGGAACTCCACCCACTCGTGGGACCTGGTGTACTTCAGGTTTTCAGGAATATTCATGACGTTTTCCTCCTTATAAATTCAAACCGTGTGGTTTTGGTCAGCGCTTATAAAAGGGCAGCTCCACCACCTGGGCGGCCACGCGGCGGCCGCGCACGTCCACCTCCACCCGGGTGCCGGGGACGGCGTCGGCGCTCGACAGATAGGCCATGGCAACCGCCTTGCCCAGGAAGGGGCAGTGGGTGCCGGAGGTAGTCTGTCCCGCCAGCCGGTCTCCGATATAGATGTCCTGGTGCTCCCGGGCGATACCCCGACCGGTGATCTCCAGCCCCACCCGGGTCTGCCGGACGGGCAGCCTGGCGGCGATGGCATTCTTTCCGATAAAGTCCTCCTTGCCCATCTTCACCGCAAAATCCAGCCCCGCCTCCAGAGGGGTAATGACGTCGTTGAGCTCGTGGCCGTAGAGGGGCATGGCGGCCTCCAGGCGCAGGGTGTCCCTGGCCCCCAGGCCGCAGGGGATGAGCCCCAGGTCGGCCCCCGCCTCCAGCAGCAGATCCCACAGCCCCTCCGCGTCGGCACTGACACAGTAGAGCTCATAGCCGAATTCCCCGGTATAGCCGGTGCGGGAGATGAGGCAGCGGATCCCCCTCAGGTCCACATCCTGGACAAAGCTGTAGTACTTTGGGGGCAGGACGGACTCGTCCAGCAGCCGGAGCAGGATCTGCTTGGACTTCGGCCCCTGGAGGGCCACCTGGGCCACCCGTCCGGAGATGTCCTCCATTTCGCACGCGCCGAACAGATGCTCCCGCATCCAGCCGGCGTCCTTATCCTTGTTTGCGGCGTTGACCACCACCAGATAGGCGGTGTCGTGCACCTTATAGACGATCAGATCGTCCACACACCCCCCCTGGTCGTTGCACATGGGGGAATAGCGCACCTGTCCGTCGTACATGCCGCTAAAATCATTGGTAAGCAGGTGGTTGAGGTTGCGGAGCGCGTCCGGCCCGGTGAATACGAGCTCCCCCATGTGGCTGACGTCGAAGAGCCCGGCAGCCGTGCGCACCGCCATATGCTCGGCGATCACGCCCGTAGGGTACTGGACGGGCAGCAGGTAGCCGGCAAAGGGGACGATCTTGCCGCCCGCCGCGGCGTGCTTTGCGTAGAGCGGGGTTTTTTGTTCCATCTCTATCATCATCCTTTCTGAATCATCGGTGCAACAAAAAAAGACGGAGGCATGCCAAAAAAAAGCATGCCTCCGTCTCGTTACCTGAAAGATTCTCCGCCCCCGGGGGACGGGTTGCTTCTTCGGTCCGGCCGCAGGGCCGGTTTTCGGAGTTCCGTCCGGCGTCGGTACTTTTGCCTGAGAGTTTGCTGCCCGCTTCCCCTTCGGCGCCCCTCTTGCAGAGGAGTCTCTCCCGACGCCATCATCCGCCTGTTTGATTGTCACCCTCAGTATAGCCGACGGCGATGGATTTGGCAAGTCTTTTCTGTCGCCGCCCGGCCGGTTTTACCAGCCCTGCTCCGCCTCCTCCCGCAGCTCCAGATCCCGGAAGATGGACGCCACCTGGGCCTCATACACTCTGGGATCTGCCGCCTTGCGGAGCTGTCTGGCGTGGCGTTCCCCGCCCCGGAAGCGGTGGATGAGGTAGAACCAGACCTCCTTCATGCGCAGCATAGCGTTGCGCTCGCTGCCGAAGGCGGCGCAGTAGCCGTGGTAGAGCTGGTCATGAAAGGTCCGCAGAGACTCCTTGTCCAAAGCCGGCCCCCCCTTCTGCCGGGCGATGAGGTCCGGAGAGGCCACCAGCCCCCGGCCCAGCATAACCGCCTCCAGACCGGGGGCCCGGGACTCCAGGGCCCGGCAGTCCGCCGCCGTCAGCAGGTCGCCGTTGTAGCACAGGGGATTTTTGCTCGCCCCCAGGGCCAGCTCAAACCACTCCCACCGGGCGGCGCCGCGGTAAAAGTCCTTCTGCACCCTCGGGTGGACCGTGAGCTCCAGGATGGGGTACCGGTTGTAGATCTCCAGAATGCGGAGGAACTCCTCCGGCTCCCGGACGCCCAGCCGGGTCTTGACGGAGACCGCCACAGGGGCACGGGAGAAGATCTCCTCCAGGAACCGGTCCAGCTCCTCTGGAAAGGCCAGGAAGCCGGAGCCCTTCCCCTTGGCCGTCACCGTGCCTGAGGGACACCCCAGGTTCAGATTGACCTCCCGGTAGCCCATGGCGGCCAGCTCCCCCGCCGCCCAAAGGAAGTCTTCCGCCCGCCGGGTCAGGAGCTGAGGCACCGCCGGGACCCCCTCGTTGTGGGCGGGCAGGATGTCCTGGAGCTCCCGCCGGGGAAAGACGTGGTCCTGGCTCACCGAGAGGAAGGGCATGAAATACTTGTCGGCGCCGGGAAAGCAGCGGTGGTGGACGCCGCGGTAGAGCCAGCCGGTGACGCCCTCCATGGGGGCAGAATAAAAGCGCATGTCGATCCATCCTTGCCGTCGGCGGAGTCCGCCGGATATCCAGAGGATTTTACCATCTTTTCGCCCCGCTGGCAAACCCTCGTTGCGGGGGCGGGTCTTGTTGGTGTATAATGGAAGGCGACCGGAAAGGAGAACGCGGTATGAAACATGAGTGGATTCCCACCGAAACGGGCTGGAGCGTGCCCTGTCTGCACCGGATCGGCGGCGGCGAGGCGCTGGTCTGCGTATCGGCCCACGGCTTCGGCAGCAGCAAGTCCAGCCCCACCAACCAGCTCCTGCTCCAGGGGCTCCCCGCCCGGGGCGTTGGCGTACTGGCATTCGACTTTCCCCTCCATGGGGAGAGCCCCGACGGTGCCCCTCCCCTGCGGCTGGAGACCTGCTTCGACGCACTGGCGGCCGCGGAGGCCCGGGCCCGCTCCCTGGCCCCCCGGGCCCAGGTCGTCTATTTCGGCTCCAGCTTCGGGGCCTATGTCACCCTGCTCTATCTCGCCCAGCGGCCCCATGCCGGACGGCGGGCTTTCCTCCGCTCGGCGGCGGTGTGCATGCCGGAGCTCTTCCACCACAAGACCCCCGAGGAGGAGGCCCGGCTCCAGGCCGACGGCTCTGTGGTCCTGGGGGAGGAATACGGCTATGTTCGCCCGCTGAAGTTGACCTGCGGCTTTTTCGAGGATCTGGATCGGCACGATCTGTTTACCCTGTGGCGGCCGGAGGAGGCCGAGGTACGCATGGTCCATGGCGAGCTGGACGAGACCATCCCCGTGGAGGAGGCCCGCCGCTTTGCCGTGCGCTTCCAGATCCCTCTGACGGTGATCCCCGGAGGAGACCACCGTCTGTCCATTCCCGGCGCGCCGGAGCTGGTGCTGGAGCGGGCCGCCGCCTTCTTCCTGGGCCGGAGCTGACCCGGTCAGGGCCTCCTCCCCGCGCCTGTGCAGAGCAGGCCTTGGACACAGAATATGACGGTATGGCCCTCCATGGCCCGGCAGACCCATGTTTGCCCATCAAACCGTGGCGGGCGTGTACCCGCCGACGACTCTCGTTGCATGGCAGCAATTTTCATCCTTTTTTCCCGTTGCAAAAGCGGCCGAGGACATCCCCCTGCCGGGTCCCTCCGTCCTTCGGACCTACCTAAAGATTGCGCATCCTTCTCTCCCATGTTAAAATGGAATATCCACTGGTAAAAACAGATGTCCTCCCGCCACACCCTACCGCCCGGGCGGGCTCGGCCTGATACAGTGCAGGCGCAGCCTGCGGAAAGGGGAATGCCATGCCATTGCAGCGGACTGCGGAGGAGACTCTCCGCTTGTTTTGTCAGAGCTGGTTCGAGCAGCGGGATGCAGAGGGCACGCTGGCACTGCTCTCGCCCGACCTCACCTTTGTCGGCGCCATAGGGACGGACCCGGCCCTCAATCTGGCCCAGACAGCCGACTACATCCGGAAGAGCATCCAGGAGGCCCCCGAGCCCTGTGCCTGTACACTCTCTATTGTAGACGAGCAGCCGATCACCCCCTGCGTGTGCAACCTCTTTACCGAGCTGACCCTGCAAAGTCCCTATACCGTCCGACGGCTACAGGGCTGCGCGACTCTGGAGCGGCAGCCGGACAGGCCCTGGCTGATCCGCTCTCTCCACGTGGCGGACAGACGGGCCACCCTTCTCTCCACCTGCATCGACATCACGGCCCGGAAGCGGGCCCAGGACGAGGTGCAGCTCCTCTACAACAACATCCCCGGCGCGGTCTTCCGCTGCCGGTTCGACGATGATTTCACCGTCATCGACGCCAATGACGGCCTGTTTGACTTTCTGGGCTACACCCGTGCAGAATTCGCCGCACTGGGCAGCCGCATGTCCGCCGTGATCCACCCGGAGGACCTGTCCAACCTGCGGGAAAAGCTGCTGGCACAGTTGGAGTACGGGCACACCATCCGCCATGAAAACCGCCTGGTCTGTAAGGACGGCAGCGTCAAATGGATCTCCATCAAGGCCCAATTGCTTCAGGGCTCCGAACCATACTTTTACTGCATTTTTGTGGATATCACCGACGAAAAACGGCTCCGGGTGCGTATCCGGGAGCTGTATGAGCAGGAGCTGGCCTATTTCTCCGAGCTGACCTCTGAGGACGGCAGCATCCAGGGCCGCTTCAATGTCACCCGCAACCGGCTGGAAAGCTCTCTTACCACCTCCGATATCGCACTGGCCAAAGACGGCGACTCCTACGATCAGGCCATCGCCGCGTTTGCCTCCTCGGCCGCGGACCCGCAGTGCCGGGACGCGATCCTCCGCGGCCTCGCCCGGGAGAATGTCCTGACCGACTACGCTGCTGGGAAAGTTAACTACCGCTTCGATTTTTTGCGCCGGCGCAGCGACGGCCGCGAATTCTGGGGGAGCACCAGCTTCCGCTCCTGCCGCAATCCCGAGACCGGCGACGTGATGCTGTTTTTCCGCACCACCGACATCACGGAAAAGAAGCTGCAGGAGGAACTGCTCAACCAGTTGGCCGTATTGAATTACGACGTCATTATGGAGATCAGCATCCCTCTGGATACCCATCGGATCATCTCCTTTGACCGGCGCCAGCGGGAGACCATCCCCCGCCAGGGGAAGTTTCAGGAGGGGATTCGGGACATCGCCGACCGCTTTATGGACGCGGCGGCCAAAAAGGAGTATCTGAGCAAGCTGGACTACGCCTACATGGAGCGGCAGCTCGCCCAGCGCCCGGCCTACTCCTTTGTCCTGGAGGTGCAGGACCGGTGGGGCGACCGGCGGGTCAAGCGGTTCCAGGTCTTTTCCATCAGCAAGGAGCTGGGCCGCGTGTGTCTGGCGCGCTCCGACGTGACCGACGTGGTCCGGCAGGAGCAGCGGCAAAAGGAGGAGCTGGCCTCCGCCCTGGTGGCTGCGGAGCAGGCCAACGCCGCCAAGTCCGACTTCCTCTCCCGCATGAGCCATGAGATCCGCACCCCCATGAACGCCATCATCGGCATGAGCGCCATCGCGGCCCAGTCGGTGGGGCGCGACGAGCTGGTGGCCGACTGCATCGCCAAGATCGGCATTTCCTCCCGCTTCCTGCTCTCTCTCATCAACGACATTCTGGACATGAGCCGGATCGAAAGCGGCAAGATGCTGCTGAAGAGCGAACCCATCCCCACCGAGGAGTTTCTCAACGGGATCAACTCCATCTGCTATTCCCAGGCGGTGGCCAAGGGTGTGGACTATGAGTGCATCCTCGACCCGGTGCTGAACGATTGCTACATTGGCGACGCCATGAAGCTCCAGCAGGTGCTCATCAATATCCTGAGCAACGCCGTCAAATTCACCCAGGAGGGCGGTAAGGTCACCTTTTCCGTCTCCCAACACCGGAGGACCAAGAACGGCGCCCTGCTGCGCTTTATCGTCAACGACACCGGCCGGGGCATCAGCGACGACTTCCTGCCCCATATCTTCGAGCCCTTCTCCCAGGAGTCCACAGGCACCACCGCCCTGTACGGCGGCACCGGGCTGGGCCTGGCCATCTCCAAAAGCATTGTGGATATGATGGGCGGAAAGATCACCGTGCGCTCCATCAAGGGCATCGGCACGGAGTTTACCGTAGATGTCAAGCTGGGCGTCACAGAGGAGGACCGGCTCCGCCACCGCCCCAAAAAGCAGGACTACAACTTCTCCCATCTGAAAACCCTGGTGGTGGATGACGACGTGGCCGTGTGTGAAAGCGCCATACTTACCCTGCGGGAGATGGGCATCCAGGCCGAGTGGGTGGACAGCGGGCACAAGGCCGTGGAGCAGGTCCGCGTCCTCTGGGATCGGGGCCGATATTACGATCTGATCCTGATCGACTGGAAGATGCCGGAGATGGACGGGCTGGAGACGGCCCGGCGCATCCGTGCCATCGTGGGACCGGAGGTCACCATCATCATCATGACCGCCTATGACTGGACCGCCATCGAGCACGAAGCCAAGCTGGCCGGGGTCAATCTGCTGATGAGCAAGCCCATGTTCAAATCCTCCCTGATCTCTGCCTTCTCCAAGGCGCTGGGGGAAAAGGAGGAGCGCACGCAGCCGGTGCAGGAGCCCGACTACGACTTCACGGGCAGGCGGGTGCTGCTGGCGGAGGACAATGCAATCAACACCGAGGTGGCGGTGCTGCTGCTGGAGAGCAAGGGCTTTCAGGTGGATACGGCGGAAAACGGCCTGCGCGCTCTGGAGATGTTCAGCAAGACGGAGCAGGGCTACTACAGCGCCATTCTGATGGACATCCGCATGCCCCTGATGGACGGCCTGACCGCCGCCGCCAACATCCGCCACCTCAGCAACGCCGACGCCCGCACCATCCCCATCATCGCCATGACCGCCAACGCCTTCGACGACGACATAGAAAAGAGCCGTGCCTCCGGCATGAATGCCCATCTGGCCAAGCCTGTCGATCCGGCGCTGCTGTACCAGACGCTTTACGACTTCATTTTCCGGGAGGGGGAGTGATCCATGCCGGGTTTTCCGGAGTGCTTTGCCGCCTACGGCGCAGACCACCGCGACACCATGGCCCGCTTTCTGGGCAGCGAGAGTCTGTATCTGCGCTTTCTGGACATGCTGCCTCAGGACGATAATCTGCGCAAGCTGGGGGCCGCGCTGGCCGACGGCGACCTGGAGCGCGCCTTCCTGGCCGCCCACACGCTGAAGGGCGTGGCGGGCAATCTGGGCCTGCTGCCCCTTTCCCGGGCAGTCTGCGCCATCGTGGAGCCCCTCCGGGCCAGGGAAGCCCGGGACTACGGGGCACTCTACCAGGCCGTCCTGGAGGAGTTTCGGCGCGCGGACGCTTTTCGGGAATGCCTGCGGCGGAACTACCAGGGAGAATGAATCCCACGGGGCCGGCATTTTCTCCAGTTTTGCGGCATACTACTGGGGGAACCACCATCCTTGTGAAAGGAGAGGAACCGATGGAGCATCTGAAAAACCTGCCGTCCGACCAGGTCGCGGCCTTGGCTCAGATGGTCACGATCCAGCCTGGTCGGGTGGTCAGCATGGCCCTTTCCCGAAATGAGCACTGCCAGATGACCCTGCTGGCCTTTGCGGACGGCGAGAGCGTCAGTGAGGAGTGCTATTTCGGCGACACCCTCTACTACGTTCTGGAGGGGGAAATGCCCCTTCAAATGGGGGACCGGGTGTACCCTCTGCGGGCGGGAGACTGCATGGCAGTGCCCGCCCACACCCTGCATGCGGTGGGCGGCAGCCTGCCGTTTAAACTGCTGCAGATCACACTGCAATGATCGGGAGGACCACATCATGGAAAAGCTGATTAAAAATCTGGAACATGCCAAGCCGCTGCCGCTGAAAGAGCAGGTGGCCTACGAGCCCGGCCGGGTGGTCAGCCTGACCCTGGCCCAGCAGCCTGGCGTGGGTATGACGCTCCTTGCCTTTGACGCCGGCGAAGGCGTCAGCACCCACGCCGCCCCGGGCGACGCCATGGTCTATGTCCTGGAGGGCGAAGCCCAGATCACCATCGACGGCGCGCCCCACTCCGTCACCGGCGGAAGCGCCATTATTCTGCCCGCCGGCATCCCCCACGCGGTGGCGGCCGTCACCCCCTTCAAAATGCTCCTTACGGTAGTCAAAGAGAGCTAAATTCAGCCCCCGCCGGCAAAAACCGGCGGGGGCTCAGGCTGTCGAAAACCCCTCCTGGAGAAGAGCCTCGCAGAGTTCCGTCGTCCGCAGACGACGGAAGGAAAGGAAGCTCCGTCATTTCCGGCGACATGCGCGTCGGAAATGACACCACTCATGACAGATAGGGCGACTTTTCTACAAGAATCGAGCCCTGTCCGTCATGCATCTCTCTGTCGAAAAAGGCCAAAGGCCTTTTTCGACAAGCTGAGCCCCCGCCGGCAAAAACCGGCGGGGGCTTTTGATCTCCAGACTCATGGCAGATATTGCATTTGCAAAAAGGTTACAAAACGGTTACAATTGCAGTAGCCTTGCAAGGAAACCCACAAAGGAGCTGATTCCAATGAAACCATTCCGCACCCTGCTTCTCACTGCCGCCCTGGCCGGGACCGTCCTGGCATCCTCCGCCGGCGCGGCCTCCCTCTCCCACACGGTGGCGGCCGGAGACACCATGTGGAAGCTGGCCGTGAAATATCAGGTAGGCACCAGCGAAATCATCCGGGCAAACGCCCACATCAGCAACCCGGACCTGATCTATCCCGGCCAGGTGCTGACCATCCCTCAGCTCGACAGCACCGTATCCAGCTTTGAGGCCGAGGTGGTGCGCCTGGTCAACGAGATCCGCCGGCAGAACGGGCTGTCCTCCCTCACCGCCAACTGGGAGCTCTCCCGCGTGGCCCGCTATAAATCGCAGGACATGCTGGACAACCGCTACTTTTCCCACAACAGCCCTACTTACGGCACACCCTTCCAGATGATTAAGGCCTTCGGGCTGTCCTACCGCACGGCGGGGGAAAACATCGCCAAAGGCTACCCCTCTCCCCAGGCCGTGGTGAATGGCTGGATGAATTCCAGCGGCCACCGGGCCAATATCCTCAACGCCTCCTACACCCAGATCGGCGTGGGCTACGTCGCCCAGGGCAATTACTGGACGCAGATGTTCCTCGGCTGAGCTGTTGGGGCATGACTACGATCCCTCCGGTCCGGGCACACTATCGGGCGAGGTGATTACGATGCCGAAGGACAGCCAGCCGGACAACAAGCGCGCCCGCATGAAAAAGTGCCGGGGGCAGACGCCCATCACCCGGGAGAACCAAAATCAGAACCGGACCGCCAAAAAGCAGTCCATCCCCAACAACGACGTCTGAGGTGAAGCCATGGAAAAAAAAGGCATGAAGCGCCCCGAGCGCACCCACACCCGGCCGCGCAACGAAGTCCCTCCGGTGCCGGAGCTCCAGGGCCGGGCCAAGACCGCCAAGGAAAAGGCCAAGCCCATCACCGAGCCCTGACCGGCGCCCACAAAAAATGCACCTGCTGCCCGCAGGTGCATTTTTTTGCTCCGGTTCCCCGGCCGGACAGAATGGACCGGACGCCTGCTCCTGACGTCCGGTCCACTCCAAAGGAAAGAGGATACCATGAAAAAAGCTATCTCTTGCAAGGATTAGGATACAAAAAAGATGTTAAGAAGAAAACCAAAAAGTATTACAAATGGATGAAATCCGGCAGGAATTTTGTAAGGGCAGAGTAAAGCGGGCCTACCTTCCCGCCTTTTGCGTCCGTTCTCCTCCCATTGTAACAAATTTCGCCCTTGGGAATAGAATGGCACAGTGGAAGTGCAGCGCGTCTGAAGGCGCTCTGCGGCCATACCTATCACAAGGAGCGATGGTTTATGGATAGCAATCCGATCATGGATTATGCGATTTTACCTCCGTCCAGGGCGCCCCTGCCGTCACCCTCCGGCTCGGTAGACAAGCGGAGCTATCAGGAGCTTCTCTGCGCCTCCAAGGGGCGTTTTGTGGTGTGCCGCTTCCTCGTCGGCACCCAGTCGATCACCACTCTCTCCGGCTTTTTGACCAACGTTGGCCCCAGCTATTTCGTCCTGCACGACCCATGCACCAACGTGGATACGACCTGTGACCTCTACTCTCTCAAGTTTGTCGCCGTCTATCCTGCGGGAGAGCCCGACCCGGAGTCGTACTGCATCACCCGTCTCCACCAGAACAGCCTCAGGTAAGGGCGGGGCCTGCGCCGATGGACAGTCAACCGTTAATGTTCTCCGAAACTCAATACGATCTTGTTCAGAGCTGTATCGACGCCTGGCGTCTGGGCTCCTTCTGGAGCATCCTGTACATGCAGAGTCGTATGTTCGACGGAGACAACGCCAAAAGCATGGAGGAAGAGCTTGGCACCATACCGAAGCAATACGGCGCGATCCTCCAGCCGTATTACGGGCCGGCGGTGGGCACGCTGATAAGCGCACGCATCCAGCCGATTTACGGTTTCTATATCGAATATCTGGACCTGGTGATCTCCCGCCGGCGCACCAGGGCGGCAGAAGTGAAGCAGGCGTGGCTCCTGGCTGCGGACGACGCCGGTCAAACGATCAGCGAACAGAACCCCTATTGGGATGCGCATATGTGGAGCACCATGCTGCGGCACATGGTGACCCTGCTGGTGGGCTCCATCGACATGCTGATCCTGGGGACGTACCGCAAGGTGGGGCTGAATTATCTGATGCTGGAGCGGCTGGCTGCCGATCTGGGCTCTTATATGGGGCTTGGCATCATCCGCCAGTTCCAGATCCCCTAGTCTCCCTGCTCCAAGCCCCTCCGGAAGACGGCGGCCGCCTCACGGCGTGAGGCGGCCGCCGTCTGTCTGCGCGTTTTCCTCCCCCGCATACTCAAAGCTGGCGCAGCGGTCGGTGTGCTCAAACAAAAGAGTCCTGCCCGCCCAGAAGCGGTAGCGCAGGCAGGCGGTCAGGCTCTCACCGACGGTACGGCCCATGCCGCCCTCCACCGGCGCCCGCAGGAGCCGGGCCTCCCCTTCCAGGCGCTCCGCCTCCAGGCGGTATATTCCCTGGCGGATCCGGGCGCCGTCGGCGGACCAACGCTCCACCCGGGCCCCCCGGTAGGTGGCCAGGCGGTACTCGCGCCCATTGTAGAGCACCGCGCAGATGCAGCCGGTAAAGCTCACGCCCGCCAGGGGGATGTCCGCAATGGACAGCATCAGACTGCTGCACCTGGCCTCCCGCCAGGCGCACTGCGTCCAGAGATAGGCGCTGGGGAAGGACCGTCCCCGGTCGGTCTCCACATACCCCGTCCCCCCAGCGAAGTCCAGGACCGCGCCGTTCAGGGTCAGCGTCCCCTCCAGCGCATGGCCCATGCTGATCACGCCATGGCTGCACTCCATGCCGGGCAGGAACCGGAAGGGGCCCATGATGTCCGATTTAAGGGGCGTGAAGGGGCCGCATTGCAGCGCGCCGTGGAGAGAGAGTCCCCTCCCCTCTACATTCAGCCAGATCCCCTTTCGATTGAACAGACTGCCGTCCAGCCAGATCTGGAACAGCTCCCCGGAGGCCTGGAGCGCAGATTCCGGGTATTCCAGCCACCAGGCGCCGTCCTCTGCGAGGACCTGGAGGGAGGCGCTGCGCCGCCCCGTCCGGTCCTGATGGACCGCCGGGATCAGCGCCAGCGCCCTGCCGTCCCTCGTCTGGCACTTCAAATACCAGCCCTCAAAATAGGGGCCTCGCCGGCCCGCGCCATGATAATACTTCACGCCATACACCCTCCTGTCAGGCCCGCCGCCTGCCCTTCCGTGCTAGTATTGCGAGTTTGGGCCCCCATTATGCCCACAGCGTGGAAGCGGTCTGCAGGCCGGCGCATGCTGCCTCCGCTCACCTCCGGCTGACCGCCCGCTTCATCGCCGCGGTGAAATCCCGCACAGCGGGCACGGCCTCCCGGCCATGCCGGGCCACCAGCTTGACGATGGCCGACCCCACAATGACCCCGTCGGAGAGGGCGGCCATCTCTGCGGCCTGCTCCGGAGCGGAGATGCCAAACCCCACGGCGCAGGGGATGTGCGGATTGGACGCCCGGACCTGGCCTACCATGGCGCCCACGTCCGTGGTAATCCGGCTGCGCATCCCCGTGACGCCCAGGGAGGACACGCAATAGACAAACCCCTCCGCCGCCTTTGCGATCTCTGAGATACGGCCTTCGGAGGTGGGAGCGATGAGGGAGATGAGATCCAGTCCGCAGGCTCGGCAGGCGGGGGCAAACTCCTCTTTCTCCTCAAAGGGGACGTCGGGCAGGATCAGGCCGTCTATGCCCGCTTCGGCAGCCGCAGCAAGAAACCGCTCGGTTCCATAGGAGAACACCACGTTGGCGTAGGTCATGAATACCATGGGGATAGCCACATCCCGGCGCAGCGCCCGGGCCATCCCGAAAATCTGGTCGGTGGTGACGCCGCCGGCCAGAGCTCGGGCGTTGGCCGCCTGGATGACCGGGCCCTCGGCCGTGGGGTCGGAGAACGGGATCCCCAGCTCGATGAGGTCGGCCCCTGCCTCCGCCATAGTCCGCACCAGAGCCGCGGTGGTCCCCAGGTCCGGGTCCCCGCAAGTAAGAAAGGGAATAAACGCCTTGCCGTTGGCAAAAGCCTGTTGGATTCGGCTCATTCGGAGATCTCCTCCCCTCTGTACCGGGCGACAGACACACAGTCCTTGTCCCCCCGGCCGGAAATAGTCACCACAAGGATCTGTTCCTTTCCCATGGTGGGCGCCAGCTTTCGGGCATAGGCCACCGCGTGGGCCGACTCGATGGCGGGGATGATACCTTCCAGACGGCTGAGATATTCAAAGGCGTCCACCGCCTCGCTGTCCGTGACGGGCACGTACTCCGCCCGTCCGGTGTCGTGGAGCCAGGCGTGCTCCGGCCCGATGCCGGGGTAGTCCAGCCCGGCGGAAATGGAGTACACCGGGGCGATCTGGCCGTACTGGTCCTGACAGAAGTAGGATTTCATGCCGTGAAAGATGCCCAGCCGCCCGGTGGCGATGGTGGCCGCCGTCTCGGGCGTGTCCACGCCCCGCCCCGCGGCCTCGCAGCCGATGAGTCGGACGGAGGGCTCGCCGATAAAGTGGTAGAAGGCCCCGATGGCGTTGGAGCCGCCGCCCACGCAGGCCACCACCGCGTCGGGCAGCTTGCCCTCCTTCTCCCGGAGCTGCTCCCGGATCTCCCGGGAGATGACGGCCTGGAAGTCCCGGACGATGGTGGGGAACGGATGGGGACCCATGACAGAGCCCAGGCAGTAGTGGGTGTCGCGGATGCGGCCCGTCCACTCCCGCATAGCCTCGGAGACAGCGTCCTTCAGGGTGGCTGTGCCGGTGGTGACGGGCACTACCCGCGCCCCCAGCAGCCGCATTTTATAGACATTGAGGGCCTGGCGCCGGGTATCCTCCTCCCCCATGAACACCACGCACTCCATACCCATGAGGGCGGCGGCGGTGGCGGTGGCCACGCCGTGCTGCCCCGCTCCGGTCTCCGCGATGAGCCGAGTCTTGCCCATCCTTTGGGCCAGGAGCGCCTGACCCAGCACGTTGTTGATCTTATGGGCTCCTGTGTGGTTCAGGTCCTCCCGCTTGAGATAGACCTTGGCTCCCCCCAGATCCTCCGTCATACGCCTGGCGAAGTACAGCCGGGAGGGCCGTCCGGCGTACTCGTTAAACAGCTCCGTCAGCTCCCGGTTGAAGGCCGGGTCGTCCTTGCAGCGGTCATAGGCCTCCTCCAGCTCCATGACCGCGTTCATCAGCGTTTCGGGTATATATTGCCCGCCGTGGATGCCAAATCGTCCCCTGGACATGACGCTCACTCCTTCCGCGCAGCGGCCACTGCCGCCTCTATTTTGTGCCGATCCTTTTTCTTCTCTGTCTCCACCCCGCTGGACAGGTCCAGCCCATAGGGGTGGAGGGCGGCGACAGCCGCCGGTATGTTTTCCGGGGTCAGCCCCCCCGCCAGCAGGAAGGGCCGGGTTACCCCACCCGCAAGGGACCAGTCGAAGGTCTCTCCCGTGCCGCAGCCGTTGTCCAGCAGCACCAGATCCGCAGCGGAGGCATGGACCGCCCTCAGATCGGCGGCGGAGCGCACTTGGAACGTCTTCCAGATCACGCATCCTGGCGCCAGCTCCCGCAGGGCGGCCAGATAAGCGTCGTCCTCGTGGCCGTGGAGCTGGGCGACGGAAATGGTCCCGTCCCTGAGCAGGGCGGCCGGGACCTCTGCCGGCTGGTCCACAAACACCCCCACCGGCACGATGCCCGAGGCCAGCTCCGCCCGCAATGCCCTGGCCTGGTCCGGAGTGACGTTCCGGTGGCTCTTGGGAAAATGCAGGATAAAGCCGCACCAGTCGGGCCTGGCCTCGTTCACATACCGGATATCCTCGGGCCGGTACAGTCCACAGATTTTGATCCGGGTCATTTCGCCGCCTCCCGCAGGGCAGCCAACAGGGCGGCCCGGTCCTTCGCCCGCATGAGAACTTCCCCCATAAGCACCGCGTCGGCCCCGATGCGCTTCAGCTCCGCCACATCCGCCGGCCCGGTCACGCCGCTCTCCGCCACATAGAGCACTTCCGGCGGGATTCGCTCCCGCAGCCGGGCGGCGGTGGCGAAGTCCACGGAGAAGTCCTTCAGGTTCCGGTTGTTGACCCCGATGATCGACGCCCCGGCGGACACGGCGGAGGTGAGCTCCGTCTCATCATGCGCCTCCACCACAGCGGACAGGCCCAGCTCCCCGCACAGCTCCAGATACCGGGCAATGGTGCGGGTATCCAGCAAGGCGCAGATCAGCAGCACCGCCTCGGCGCCCAGCAGCCTGGCCTGATAAATTTGATACTCGTCCACCGTGAAGTCCTTGCGGAGCATGGGAATGGATACGGCCGCCCGGATATCCCCGAACACCTGGTCCGAGCCCAAAAACCACTTGGGCTCCGTCAGGCAGGAGATGCAGTCCGCTCCCGCCGCCTGATAGTCCCGGGCGACGTCCAGATAGGGAAAGTCCTCCGAGAGAATCCCCTTGGAGGGGGACGCCTTCTTGACCTCGCAAATGAGGCCCAGGCCGCGCCCTTGCAGGGCGTTCAGAAACCGCCGTCCCCCAGCCTGGCCCTCCTGGCCGCATTGGTCCCGGAGCAGCTCCAGAGGGAGCCGCCGCCGGTCCTCCTCCACCCGCCGCCGGGTGTGGGCGGCGATGGTCTCCAAAATCGTCTCCGCCATGGCGCTCACCTCCGGGTGAGCCGGACGATCTCCTCCAGCTTTGCCCCGGCTGCGCCGGAGTCGATGAGCTCCTCCGCCCGCTTTACGCCGGCCGCCACGGTGTCCGCCTTCCCGCCGATGTAGAGGGCCGCTCCGGCATTGAGGCACACCGCCTGCCGCTTGGGGCCCCGGTCCGTCCCGTCCAGGATGGCCCGGGTGATGACGGCATTCTCCGACGGAGTACCGCCTGTTAGCTCCGCCTTATCGCACCGGGCATAGCCGAACTGCTCCGGGGTCAGCTCATAGGACTGGAACCAGCCGTCCCGGATTTCGCAGACCGAGGTGGGGGCGGACATGGAGATCTCGTCCAGCCTGTCCCGGCCGAACACCACCATGCCCCGGGTGACGCCCAGCTTGCTCATCACCTGAGCCAGAGGCTCCACCAGCGCCTCGTCGTAGACGCCCATCAGTTCCCGGTTGGCCCCGGCGGGGTTGGACAGGGGGCCCAGAATATTGAACACCGTGCGGATGCCCAGCTCTTTGCGCACCGGAGCCACATATTTCATGGAAATGTGGTAGTTCTGGGCAAACAGAAAGCAAAAATTCTGCCGTCTCAGCAGTTCGGCGCTCTGTTCCGGTGACAGGGCTATGTTGACCCCCAGGGCCTCCAATACGTCGGCCGCGCCGCTTTTGGAGGAGGCCGCCCGGTTGCCGTGCTTGGCCACGGGGACGCCTCCGGCGGCGATGACGAAGGCGGAGGTCGTGGAGATGTTAAAGGAATTGGCCCCGTCTCCGCCGGTGCCCACGATCTCCAGGGCGTCCACGTCGTGGAGCAAGCGCACGCAGTGGGCGCGCATCCCGGCGGCGCAGGCGGTGATCTCGTCGATGGTCTCCCCCTTGATGGCCAGGGCGGTCAGGAAGGAGGCCATCTGAATCTGGCTGGCCTGGCCGCTCATAATCTCATCCATAACGGCGGCGGCGGTCTCGTAGGAAAGGTCCTGTTTGGCGGCGAGCTGGATGATGGCTTCTTTAATCATGGGTTATCCCTCCAAAAAATGTTTTAAAATGACGGCGCCCTGGGGCGTCAGAATGGATTCCGGGTGGAACTGCAGGCCGTAGACGGGAAACTTCCGGTGCCGGACCGCCATGACCTCCCCGTCCTCGGTACGGGCGGTGACCTGGAGGCAGGCCGGCAAGGTCTCCTCCACCGCGGCCAGGGAGTGGTAGCGGGCGGCGGGGATGGTCTCTGGCAGGTCCGTGAAGAGAGGACAGGTCCGGTCCAGTAGGATTCGGGACTGCTTGCCGTGCATAAGCTGCGCGGCGTAGGATACCGTGCCGCCAAAGGCCTCGCAGATGACCTGATGGCCCAGGCAGACCCCCAGGATAGGCATCTCCCCCGCCAGCGCCGTGACCGCCCGCTCACAGATCCCCGCGTCCGCCGGGCGGCCGGGGCCGGGCGACAGGATCAAATGGTCGGGAGCAAGCGTGCGGATCTCCTCCACCGTCCGCTCGTCGTTGCGGATCACCTGGATGTCCGGCCGGATGCCGCCGATGAGCTGACAGAGGTTGTAGGAAAAACTGTCGTAATTGTCGATGAGCAGGATCATAGGTCTCTCTCCTCCCGGGCCAGCTCCAGGGCCTTCACCACGGCCCTGGCCTTGTTGATGCACTCCTGGTACTCCTTCTCCGGCACCGAGTCGGCCACGATGCCCGCCCCGGACCGGATGAACACCTTGCCGTTCTTGCGGAAGGCTAACCGGATGGCGATGCAGGTATCCAGATTACCGGTGAAATCCAGATATCCGACGGCTCCGCCATAGACTCCCCGCTTATTGTTCTCCAGCCCATTGATGATCTCCATGGCTCGCAGCTTGGGGGCGCCGGAGAGCGTTCCGGCGGGCAGGATGGCATCCACCGCGTCCACGGCGTCCCGGTCCGCCCGGAGCTGCCCCCGTACGGTGGAGCCGATGTGCATCACATGGGAGAAGCGCTGGATGGACAGGTACTTCTCCACCGCTACCGAGCCGAAGGCGCTGATTTTACCGATGTCGTTACGGCCCAAGTCCACCAGCATGTTGTGCTCCGCCAGCTCCTTTTCATCGCAGAGCAGCTCCGCCTCCAGAGCTTTGTCCTCCTCCGGTGTTTTTCCCCGCGGCCGGGTGCCCGCCAGGGGGAACGTGTGGAGCACCCCGTCCTCCAGCTTCACCAGGGTCTCGGGAGAGGCCCCGGCCAGCTCAATGTCGTCGCTGGTAAAGTAGAACATGTAGGGGGAGGGATTGGTGGTGCGCAGAATGCGGTAGGTATCCAGCAGGGAGCCCTCGAAGCCCGCCTCCAGGCGGTTGGAAAGGACCACCTGAAAGATATCCCCCTCCCGGATATGCCGCTTGGCCGTCTCCACCATGGCGCAATAAGCATCCTGGTCGAAGAGCGGCCGGATGGGGGTCGTCATGCGCCCGGGCTGGCGGGGGATCGGCCTGCCCCGGCGGAGAAGCTGGACCATCTGCTCCAGTTGGGCGCAGGCAGCCGGATAGGAGCGGGCCAGGTCCTCCGCGTCGGCATTGGCGATGAGCACCAGCTCCTGTCGGAAGTGGTCAAAGACCACCAGCTTTTCAAAGAGCATCAGATCCATGTCGTGGAAGCCCTCCTGGTCGTCGGCGTCCAGCTTCAGGGTGGGCTCGGCGTACTTGATGTAGTCGTAGGAAAAATAGCCCACCGGACCGCCGGTGAAGGGCGGCAGTCCCGGGACTCTTGGGCTCCTGTGCTCTGCCAGGAGCCGGCGCAGGACCCGGCCGGGATGGGCGGTCCTCTCCTCCCCGTTCCGGCTGCCCCTCAGCCGCAGCACCCCGTCGGTACACGTGACCTCCAGCGTGGGTTCGTACCCCAGAAAGGAGTAGCGCCCCCAGCCCTCGCGGTCCGCGGCGGACTCCAGCAGAAAGCAGTGCCCGCTCTGTGCCCGCAGGACGCGCAGGGCCTGGATCGGGGTGATAAAATCGGACAAGAGCACCCGGCTGACGGGGATTTTCCGGTAGGCTCCGGAGGCAGCGATGGCTCCGGCCTCCTTTAGGGACGGGTAATACATAAGCATGACCTCCTGCCGGGACGGGCCATAGGCAGAAAAAAACGCCCGTCCCTGACAAATTCTGTCAAGGACGAGCGTATGAATACACTCGCGGTGCCACCTTGATTCACGGCAAAAATGCCGTGCGCTTTGCGGGATACCAACATATCCCCGGCAACTGACGTATGCCCCCACGTCGCGAAATACTGGGTCGTTCGACCGTTCCTCGCGCCCTCCGTGATCCATTTGCCTGCCTGCGTTCTGCCCGGCTCTCAGCCGCCCGGACTCTCTGTGAGGGCACAACAGACGTTATCTCCACATCATCGGTTTCGTCTATGAAATTGCAAATATGATACCCCCGCGCCGCCCGGCTGTCAAGTCTTTTTTCCGCGCAAAACCACCCGCGCCCGGGGGAAAAGAAAAATTTGTAAGCCGCCCTTGACAACGCCATACTTGAGTGTTATTATACCCATAAACCAATCGAACATATAGGAATTAAAATGAGGGGAGTGTGAGGGGATGCGCCTCCAGTTTCAAACGCTGCTGAGGAGCAATTTCCGCTGTGGGCGAATGTTGTACTCCCGGGCTGACTCTATGGCCGGGCGCGGCAGCGCGCCCAGCGCCTGACTCCTTCCACGGGGCAGGTCGTGCCATATCCGGTCCGGGAGCGTTTACCGCGACCCGGATTTTTCTTTTCCGGGCCCAAAAATAAAACAGAAAAAGAGGGATTTGCCATGAGCCGCTATCATTTTGAGACCCTTCAGCTCCATGTGGGACAGGAGCAGCCCGACCCCGCCACCGACGCCCGGGCGGTGCCCATCTATCAGACCACCTCCTACGTATTCCGCAACTCCGCCCACGCCGCCGCCCGCTTCGGCCTGGCCGACGCCGGTAACATCTACGGCCGCCTCACCAACTCCACCCAGGAGGTACTGGAAAAGCGCCTGGCCGCCCTGGAGGGCGGCGTGGCGGCCCTGGCCACCGCCTCCGGAGCGGCGGCCATCACCTACACCATTCAGGCCCTGGCTCAGGCCGGAGACCACATCGTGGCCCAAAAGACCATCTACGGCGGCAGTTACAATCTGCTGGCCCACACCCTGCCCCAGTTCGGCGTAACGACTACCTTTGTGGACGCCCACGATCTGGCGGCGTTGGAGGCCGCCATCCGTCCCAATACCAAGGCCGTCTATCTGGAGACCCTGGGCAACCCCAACAGCGATGTCCCCGACATCGACGCCATCGCAGCGCTCGCCCACCGGCACGGCCTGCCTCTGGTCATCGACAACACCTTCGGCACCCCCTATCTCATCCGGCCCATTGAGCACGGCGCCGACGTGGTAGTCCACTCCGCCACCAAGTTCATCGGCGGTCACGGCACCACCCTGGGCGGCGTTATCGTGGATTCCGGCCGGTTCGACTGGAAGGCATCCGACAAATACGCCCCCATCGCCGCGCCCAATCCCAGCTATCACGGCGTCAGCTTTGTGGATGCCGCCGGACCCGCCGCCTTTGTGACCTACATCCGGGCCATCCTCCTGCGGGACACCGGCGCCTCCATCTCCCCCTTCAACGCCTTTCTGCTGCTTCAAGGCGTGGAGACCCTCTCCCTGCGCCTGGAGCGCCACGCCGAGAACACGAGGAAGGTGGTGGCCTATCTGGCCCAGCACCCCCAGGTGGAGCGTGTGAACCATCCCTCTCTGCCGGACCACCCTGACCACGCACTGTACGAGCGGTATTTTCCCAACGGGGGCGCGTCCATCTTCACCTTTGAGATCCGGGGCGGCCAGGCTGAGGCTCACCGGTTCATCGACAGCCTGAAGATTTTCTCCCTGCTGGCCAATGTGGCCGACGTGAAGAGTCTGGTCATCCACCCCGCCACCACCACCCACTCCCAGCTCAGTCCCGAAGAGCTGGCGGATCAGGGCATCCGCCCCAACACCATCCGTCTGTCCATAGGCACCGAACACATC
Source organism: Intestinimonas sp. UBA1698 (assembly GCF_002320075.1). Classification (NCBI taxonomy): domain Bacteria; kingdom Bacillati; phylum Bacillota; class Clostridia; order Eubacteriales; genus Intestinimonas; species Intestinimonas sp. UBA1698. Next base: position 54,669 of record NZ_DCJO01000036.1, read on the forward strand.
GACGACATCCTCGCCGACTTGGATCAGGCCTTCGCCGCGGTGCGATAAGGGCGAGAGCGTACCGCGGCCTTTTGAGGTGCTGTCCTCCGCGGAAAAAACCCAGATCCCCTCTTGACAATGGTTTGTGGGGGGCCTACGTTTCCTATAAACACACTTGAAAGGTTGGTATTTATGAACCACTATCGTCCGGGGTCCCGATGTTGCCTGTGCCGCCGCACCCGCATAGCGGAAAGGGGAAACACAATGAAAACATGGATTTGGAGGAATCGACTATGAGTCATATCTATACATCGGCCGACCAGTTGATCGGCAGGACCCCCCTGCTGGAGCTGGCCCATCTGGAGCAGAACGAAGCCCTGGAGGCCCGCATCCTGGGCAAGCTGGAATACTTCAACCCCGCCGGTTCGGTCAAGGACCGGATCGCCAAGGCCATGATCGACGAGGCGGAAGCCAAGGGGCAGCTTAAGCCCGGCTCCGTCATCATCGAGCCCACTTCCGGCAACACCGGCATCGGCTTGGCCTCTGTGGCGGCGGCCCGGGGCTACCGCATCCTCATCGTCATGCCGGAGACCATGAGCGTGGAGCGCCGCCAGTTGATGAAGGCCTACGGCGCGGAGCTGGTGCTCACCGACGGGGCCAAGGGCATGAAGGGCGCTATCGCCAAGGCCGAAGAGCTGGCTGGGGAGATCCCCGGCAGTTTTATTCCGGGCCAGTTCCGCAATCCGGCCAACCCCGCCATCCACACCGCCACTACCGGCCCGGAGATCTGGGAGGACACCGACGGCAAGGTGGATATCTTCGTGGCGGGCGTGGGCACCGGCGGCACCGTCACTGGGGTAGGCTGGTACCTAAAATCCCGGAACCCGGCGATCCGGGTCGTGGCGGTGGAGCCCGCCTCCTCCCCGGTCTTGAGTAAGGGCACGGCAGGCGCCCACAAGATTCAGGGCATCGGCGCGGGCTTCGTGCCGGACGTGCTGGACACGACGGTCTATGACGAGATCATCCCCGTGGAAAACGAGGACGCCTTTGCCACCGGGCGAAAAATCGGCCGGTCCGAGGGCGTGCTGGTGGGCATCTCCTCCGGTGCCGCCGTGTGGGCGGCCATTCAACTGGCCAAGCGGCCGGAAAACAAGGGAAAAACCATCGTCGCCCTCCTCCCGGACACTGGGGACCGTTATCTGTCCACCCCCCTTTTCGCGGACTGAAGGTTCCAGCGAGCCTCCGGCTCCGCAGCCGTGTAAGCAGGCCCGAAGCGCACCGGCATGGATAAAAAGAAGAGGCCCGGCTTTCGATCCAATTCTTCGAAAGCCGGGCCTTTTTTCCTTTCGCATCCTTTGTCAGAAGCAGGGCGGGATGCGGCGAAGCCTGGGCGAACACGGACGGAGCCAGCCTGCATAGAATGGACTGTGGCACAGCCACGCCTCTATTTTATCATGCATGCGATGCAAAAGGAGCGCTTATGAAACGATATTACGCTTCCGATTGGGAGCAGCGTCGTGAAAACGACGCAGCCGCATATCTGAGCAGCAGCGGGTGCTGTCCGCGGGGCCCCTTCTGCTGCTGCCCGCCCCCTTGTCCGCCTCTGATCGGTCCGACCGGGCCCACCGGACCGCAGGGCATCCCGGGGCCTGATGGCGCCACCGGCCCCACCGGTCCACAGGGCATTCCGGGGCCTGTCGGTGCGACAGGCGCCACGGGTGCCACCGGTCCTACCGGCCCCACC
>NZ_DCJO01000036.1:56401-56585 GCF_002320075.1 Intestinimonas sp. UBA1698
CCCCACCGGCGCGACGGGCGCCACCGGCCCCACCGGCCCCACCGGTCCTACCGGCGCGACGGGTGCTACGGGCGCCACCGGTCCTACCGGCCCCACCGGCCCCACCGGCGCGACGGGTGCTGCGGGCGCCACCGGTCCTACCGGCCCCACCGGTGCGACAGGCGCCACGGGCGCCACCGGTCCT